>JAGCXI010000067.1 GCA_017961365.1 Clostridia bacterium | reverse complement strand
TTTGAAATAACAGACCCGTTCAAGAAGTAGTCTCGATTCGCGATAGGCAAGTTAGGCTACAGCACGATTTCGTGCCGCCTATGAAGGAGGGTTTTACCCGTTATATGAAAAACCACCAGGTGCACTGGTGGATTTTTATTTGTCTAAAACACTGCATATTTCCCTCAATATTGAGATTTTATGCAAAAACAGTGTTGGACAAAATCATTCAAATTTAGAGCTGTCATTTTATATAATGCAGGACTCGAACTGACGACATTACAATATTTTTAGCCGAATCCTTTTCATTTTCCCAAAATATATAAAAGGTGGTTCAATTTGCATGGAATTGGCGTTCACAATATTTCCATAATTTGATTTATATGATATACTTGTTGTGTGAGGATTCTAGGGATGAAAAAAGACATTGTGTTTTTCGATACAGAAGTCGGGATTGATGATAAAAAAGTGCATGATATCGGTGCAGTTAGGAATGGACTGTTTTTTCATTCTGCCAATCCTAAAGAATTCCAAACCTTTATCGATGGCGCAGAATTTGTATGCGGTCATAATATTATTCATCACGATATAAAATATGTTCAGCATGTGGGAATGTCTTCAAAGGCAATAGATACCTTATATTTGTCGCCGCTTTTTTTCCCTTGTCGTCCCTATCATAATTTGGTAAAAGACGATAAACTTCAATCCGATCAATTAAACAATCCTTTGAATGACTCACAAAAAGCGATGCAACTTTTCTATGACGAGGTAAATGCGTTCAATGCGTTGAATGTCAAGATGAAGCAAGTGTATTGCTGTCTTCTGTATTCCTATGAAGAATTTACAGGTTTCTTTGATTACGTGGGGTTTGCTCCATATCGTTCTAATGTAGAAAAACTTATAAGAGAAGAATATGCCGGAAAGATTTGTGAAAATGCCGATATATCTATGATGATTAAGCATTATCCTATCGAGCTTGCGTATTCTCTTGCGTTAATAGGTACGTCGGATTACCATTCCGTTACGCCACCTTGGCTTATAAAGAATTATCCGAAAATTGATAATGTCATCAAGTTCTTATGTCATACACCCTGTGAGCAAGGATGTTCGTATTGCCGCGATCGCTTGGATATCCATAAAAACTTAACCAGATTCTTTGGTTATAAAGAATTTCGTACATATAACGGAGAACCGCTACAGGAAAGAGCGGCACAAGCCGCTGTTGACGGAAAATCGCTTCTTGCTGTTTTCCCAACCGGCGGTGGGAAATCTATTACTTTTCAGTTGCCGGCATTGATGGCCGGAGAATGCGCTCATGGTTTAACAGTCGTTATCTCCCCGTTACAATCTTTGATGAAGGATCAAGTAGATAATCTGTCGGAGAAAGGGTTGGTAGATGCGGTTACCATTAATGGAATGCTGAGTCCTATAGAGCGCGCTGAATCATTGAAGCGTGTGGAGAATGGGCTTGCGACATTGCTTTATATTTCGCCCGAACAATTACGATCCCGAACGATTGAAAAACTGCTTTTAGAACGAAATGTAGTTCGTTTTGTTATTGACGAAGCTCACTGTTTTTCTGCATGGGGACAAGATTTTCGTGTGGATTATTTATATATCGGGGATTTTATTCGTGGGTATCAAGAAAAGAAAAAGTTAAAAAAGCCACTTCCTGTTTCTTGCTTTACGGCAACGGCTAAGCAAAAAGTTATTTCCGATATCTGTGATTATTTCCGTCAGAAACTGGATATATCATTGGAACTGTTTACGTCAACTGCCGATCGCGAGAACTTGCGCTACGTTGTCTTGCATAAAGAAACCGAAGATGAAAAGTATAATGCTCTTCGCTCTCTTATTGAACAAAAAGATTGTTCGACCATAGTTTATGTTTCCAGAACACGACGAACGGTACAGCTTGCAGAAAAGTTAACGAGCGACGGATTTCCCGCAAGACCATTTAATGGTCAAATGGACGTAAATGAGAAAGTGGCAAACCAAGAAGCATTTATTCGCAATGAGGTAAAAATCATTGTGGCAACATCTGCTTTTGGAATGGGCGTTGATAAGAAAGACGTCAAACTTGTTGTACACTACGACATTTCGGATTCTCTCGAAAACTATGTGCAGGAAGCGGGGCGTGCCGGAAGGGATCAATCTTTACAAGCAGAGTGTTTTGTCCTCTTCAATAATAATGACTTGGATAAACATTTTATGTTGCTGAATCAAACCAAACTCAGTATTGGCGAAATTCAGCAAGTATGGAAAGCGATAAAAGATCTGACTCACGAGAGGCCGTTTGTGCAATGCTCGGCGCTTGAAATCGCGAGACAAGCAGGGTGGGATGATTCCGTTCGAGATATTGAGACGAGAGTAAAAACCGCCGTATCCGCTCTTGAGAATGCGGGATATATTAAGCGAGGGCATAATGTTCCGCACGTTTATGCTACGAGCATATTAGCAAAAGATATGGCGGAAGCGGCATATAAAATTGAGCACTCACCTCAGTTTAATGAAAAGCAAAAGGAAAACGCAAAGCGAATTATCAAATCGCTTATATCAAGTCGAAGTATAGCAAAAGCCGATAATGAAGATGCTGAATCAAGGGTGGATTATTTGTCTGATATGTTAGGCATTCCCAAGGCAGATGTGATAGATTCCATCAATATGATGCGACAAGACGGTTTGCTTGCCGATTCCATGGATTTATCCGCATATATATTAAAGACTGACAGTGAAAACAGGTCGGAACAAATATTGAATCGTTTTGCAAAACTGGAAAGTTTTTTGCTTCAATTTTTAGATGAGCAGGGAACGGATTTTTTGCTGAAAGAAATAAACGAAGCCGCAACTGAAGCGGGAGTAGCGTATTCTTCCGTGAAGAATATACGTACACTTTTGTATTTTTTGACGATTAAAGGGTATATTTCCAAAAATGAAAGAAAAGAAGATGCAGAGGATGAAATAGCATCCAATAATCATACGTTGATTGCGCCGACAATGAAATTGCCGAAACTGATGAACAAATATCAGAAAAGGATAGATATTTGTCATTTCATCGTAGAACACCTTTACAATCTTGCGCTTTCCGATGAAAAGAATAAGCAAAAAGAGGAGATATTGGTGCAATTTTCACTGGTGGATTTACGTAATCAATATATCGAAAAGCCCAATCTGCTTTTTTCAACGAGTGAAACAACGCTTGGTGATGTTGAAGATGCCCTTTTGTATCTTTCCAAGATTGGTGCGATGAAACTGGAAGGCGGATTTCTTGTTCTTTATAATGGGATGGAAGTCAAGCGTCTAATCCTCGATAATAAGATTCGCTATAAAGCCGAGGACTACAAGTCATTAAGCGAGTTTTATAAACAAAAAATCCAACAAATTCATATCGTGGGTGAATATGCAAACCTGATGGTTAAAGATTATGAAGCCGCGTTGCAATTTGTCCGCGACTATTTTCAAATGGATTTCAGAAGATTTGTCTCAAAGTATTTTAAAGGAGACAGAGCAAATGAAATTAATCGGAATATTACACCTAAGAAGTATCATCAACTTTTTGGAGATTTATCAGAGATACAGTCTCAGATTATTAATGATGCTGAGTCAAAATATATTGTCGTGGCGGCAGGGCCCGGAAGCGGAAAAACACGTGTGTTGGCACATAAATTAGCATCTTTGCTGTTACTGGAAGACGTAAAACACGAACAATTATTGATGGTTACGTTCTCACGTGCAGCGGCGACGGAATTCAAAAAGAGGTTAATGTCTTTAATAGGGAATGCTGCAAACTTTGTGGAAATCAAAACATTTCATTCCTATTGTTTCGATTTGCTAGGGAAGATAGGAAGCCTCGAAGGTGCGGAGAATGTTGTCCACGATGCCGGTGCAATGATTGCCAACGGAGAAGTAGAACAAGGGAAAATCACAAAGAGTGTGTTGGTGATTGACGAAGCGCAGGATATGGATTCCGATGAATTTGCCTTGATTGAAGCACTTATTCGCAATAATGAAGAAATGCGTGTTATTGCCGTTGGCGATGATGATCAAAACATATATGAGTTTCGCGGTTCGGATTCCGCCAATATGCAAGCGTTGATTGATAAATACGGCGCGACGCGTTATGAGATGGTCGACAACTATCGTAGTAGTCCCAATATTGTAGCGTTGGCAAATGCGTTTGCAAAAACCATTCGCAAGCGGATGAAGGACGTGCCTATTAAAGCGACAAAAACTACAAATGGAATCGTACAAATAATTCGCCACACAAGTCAACGATTGGAAGAGCCGATTGTTCGTCAGATATTACAAACGTATCATGGTGGTAAGGCTTGTGTTTTAACCAATACAAACGAAGAAGCGTTAAGCGTGCTTGGTCTGTTGATTAAAAATGGTGCGCGTGCGAAACTGATTCAGTCACTGGATGGATTCCGTTTGTACAATCTTGCCGAGGTAAGATTCTTTTTGAAAAGGATTGATACGTTAGTCGGAACTTCTCCGGTTATCAGTCATGATATATGGAAAAGAGTTAAAAACGAACTGGAAGAGATGTATGGTAATAGCGCTTGTATCGAAAATGTGAGGAATATGATCTCCGAATTCGAACAAGTGAATACATATAGTAAATATCGTACAGATTTAGAGGAGTTTATCAAAGAATCCCAGTACGAGGATTTCTATTCCGACGACAAGGAAACCATCTATGTCTCAACCATTCATAAATCCAAAGGAAGGGAATTCGATAGCGTATATATGCTACTCAACAATGTCCCAATCAATAATGATGCCGATAAACGTAAATTGTACGTAGGCATGACTCGAGCCAAACAAAACCTGTATATTCACTGCAACACGAATATCTTCGATCGGTATCAAATACCAAATGTTGAATTGTCAGAAGACAGCATACAATATCCCGAACCTGAAGAAATTACATTGCAACTAACACATAAAGATGTTGTGCTTGATTATTTCAAAGGGAAAAAAGACATGATCTTGAAGCTTCGGAGCGGAATGCAATTATCTTATGACGAAGGATATGTGTCTGCACAAATCAGCAATAAATCGGTGCGCGTCGCAAAACTCTCTAAAGCATGTATGGAATCCATTGAGAAATGGGAGCAAAAAGGATATACTTTGTGTAACGCAAACGTGCGCTTTGTCGTTGCGTGGAAAGGTCAGGACGATACCGAAGAGACAGCGGTGTTGTTGCCGGATATAATATTTTTGAGGTATCAAAATGGATGAAATAATTGATAGTGTACAGTCGAATGTACCAAACTTTCTTGAAAGAGCATGGTATATTGGAATGTGTAATGCAAAGGAAATAGACCGAATACTAAAACCTAAAACTGTGTGGGATTTTTTACTAAAAAAACGTGCAGATATTATTGCAGATCATCCTAGATATATGCGTGTATTTTTGCACCTTTCGAAAATGAAAGATTATAGTGGATTAGAAAGTTATTTTAGCGATAGGCATTATAAAGAATATATAAGTCTGCTCTCAAAACAAAACCAATTAAAATGCCAACAGATAGCATACGGAGATATTTTTTCTAATGATCTTAATGGGTATGCATCATATGACGAGAAGGCTGGTACTATTATATATTTGAACGAGAGTTTGAAATATTACAATATCTTTATGAACCTTGCTTTGTTGGAATTCAAGAACGAGGTTCCTAATTACGTTCGAGTAAATGCTTTAAGGATAGCAATTAGAATATCAATGGAAAAAGAAGCGATGGATTTTTTGTTAGATCCAAGAGGTACTATTCCACAAGATATTATCATCAGGATCAACGATACGATAAAAATGGAGTTGCAATATATAGCAGGTCATGAATTTGCTCACTATTTATGTGGACATTTTGACAGGAATAAGCTTACTATAAAAACGATTTTATCATCAGATGATGGCGAATCATATGAAAAAGTGTACAACATTTCACAGCGACAGGAATTTGAAGCAGATTTGTATTCTATTAAGAATGCAATAATCAATAAAAAAGACTTGCAAAAAATGCTACGGGCTGCTTTGATTTGGTTTTCAGGTTTAGAAATGATTGAATATGCACAGGATATTATATCACCAAAATCCAGTTTTGCTGTTAATACTCATCCATCTGCGGCGGAAAGATATAATAGTATTATGAATGCTTTTGACATTAGTAGTTCGGTTAAGAATGAAATTGATACTATTCGTAAAAGAGTTAAAGAATATAAAGATTTTTTGATGGAAGACATTTCTCTTAATTACGATGAGTATGGTTTATATGGTTCTGTATATTTAGATGAACCGAATACCGAGTGGAGAGGGCGTGAACTAATAGATAGAGTAGATTACTAAGATTATTTTGGGAAAATAAAAAAGTCGGTTGGTTTCAAACGGTGACAGCTTTTTCGTAGCAGAAAGCCAAAAAAGTACGCTGATTTTGATACAAAGTCAGCGTATTTTTTATGCAAAATAAGGGGTAAAAAGGTTAGGAATTTTTAGAACTATAATGCATCAAGCAATCAATGAAGGATAAAAAGGTGCGGAAGCGGAAGAGATCATTCGCCGCTGGCGCCGTAGTTTGAGAGGACGCGGGCGGAGGGGTCCGAAACGTTGCAGCCTTCCCAGTCTTTATTCGGCATCCAGAAGTCTTTGATCATTTGGGCTTGCCCGGGATAATATTTCTCGAAGAGCTCCCGATAGAGAAGGGATTCCTTCGTAAAAGGCGTCGCGTGGGCGTATTTCACGCGCTTTGCCTCGAATTCCTCATCGCTATAAAAGGCGTTCGCGTATGCTTTCAAGTCGTCCACCATCGAATGTCCGACGGCGTCCGAGAAAGCCGCCTTTTCGCGGTAAAGGATGTCCTTGGGGAGGTAATCGCCCTCAAAAGCGCGGCGCAGGAGATATTTTCCCTTGTTATAAGTGTTGAGCTTCAGGGCGGGATCGATCGCCATCACGTACTTCACGAAGTCGAGGTCGCCGAAGGGCACGCGCGCTTCGAGGGAATTCACGCTGATGCAACGGTCGGCGCGGAGAACGTCGTACAAATAGAGCTCGCTCACGCGCTTCACGGCTTCCTTTTGGAAGGCTTCCGCAGAGGGGGCGAAATCGGTGTATTTATAGCCGAAGAGCTCGTCGCTGATCTCGCCGGTGAGGAGCACGCGGACGTCGGTCTTTTCGTGGATCGCCTTGCAGACGAGATACATCCCGATGCTCGCGCGGATGGTCGTGATGTCGAAGGTGCCAAGGAGGTGGATGACGGGCTCGAGCGCCGCGAGAACGTCCTCTTTGGAAATGATGACTTCGGTGTGATCGCTGCCGATATAGTCCGCGACTTGGCGGGCGTATTTGAGGTCGATGGCGTCGATGTCCATCCCGATCGCGAAGGTTTTGATGGGCTTAGGGGAGAGCTTTTGCGCGACGGCGCAGACCAAAGAAGAGTCCAAGCCGCCCGAAAGGAGGAAGCCGACGGGGGCGTCCGCATCCAGCCTTTTCTCGATCCCTTTGATGAGTTTTTCGCGGATATTTCCGCATATCTCGTCCAAATCCGCGCAGATGATCTTTTCCACTTTCGTGACGTCCGTATAGGAGACGAAAGCGCCGTCTTTATAATAATAACCCGGGGGGAAGGGCAGGATCTTATCCACGAGCCCGACGAGGTTTTTCGCTTCGCTTGCGAAGGCGATCTCGCCGCTCTTTTGATAGCCGTAGAAGAGGGGACGGATGCCGATGGGGTCGCGTGCCGCGATGAAATCCTCGGTCTCGTCGTCATAGATCAAAAGGGCGTATTCCGCGTCGAGCATCGCGAACATATCCGTGCCGTACTCCGCGTAAAGGGGGAGCAGGATCTCGGAATCGCTGTTGCTCGTGAAGACATAGCCCTTTTTGATGAGCGCCTCTTTCAAGGGGCGGAAGCCATAGACTTCACCGTTACAGACCACCTTTTTGCGTCCGAGGGTGAAAGGCTGCATCCCTTCCGGATGAAGCCCCATGATGGCAAGGCGGTGGAAGCCGATGATGCCGCCTTTCACTTCTTCGATTTCGGTCATGTCGGGACCGCGGCTCTTCGTTCTTTGAAAAAACTCCTTAAATTTATCAAGGGGCAATGAATGCCCCTTGACGCCCATGATAGAACACATATTCTCTCCTTATTCCACGTCTTGTAATGCGTCGTAGCCTTCCTCGCCCGTGCGCACTTTCACGACGTTTTCAACGTCATAAACAAAGATCTTTCCGTCCCCGATATGCCCCGTATAAAGCGCATTCTTCGCCGCGTCGATGACCGCCGAAACGGGGATCTTGCTGACCACGACGTCCACCTGTACTTTGGGCAGGAGGTTGACCTCGATGGGGACGCCCCTGTAATATTCCGGCGTGCCTTTTTGCATGCCGCAGCCCATCACGTGCGAGACGGTCATTCCCGTTACGCCGAGCTCCATAAGAGCGGTCTTCAGCCCTTCGAATCTCGATTCTTTGCAGACGATCTCGAGCTTGGTCATTTTGACGCCCGTGACGCCTTCTTTCAGCTTTACGCTGACGGGGACCGCTTCTTTCGTCACGGGGACAGCTTCCGCCATCGGGGTGTCGCCCGTCACGGCGGGCGTCGCCGCGCCGCCGAAGGAGAAGGTGCCTGTCATTGCGGGCGCAAAGTCCGCGTAAGCGCTGGGCAAGCCGTGCTCGGATTTATCCAAGCCGACGAGCTCTTCCTCTACGGAGCAACGCAAGCCGTGCGTTTTCTTAATGATATAGAAGGTGAGGATCATCAGTCCGACAGCCCAAGCGCCCACGGTGACGATGCCGAGGAGCTGCAAGCCGAGCTGTTTGAAAGATCCGGTATAGAAGAGTCCGCCGATGCCTGCGGGAGCGTTCGGCGAGGCGAGAAGTCCCACGGCAAGGGTGCCCCAGATGCCGTTCGTCATATGGACCGCTACCGCGCCGACGGGATCGTCGATATGCAGTTTGAGGTCAAGCGCTTCGACGACTACGACGACGAGCACGCCCGCCACGAGCCCGACCACCGTCGCGCCGACGGCGTCGAAAGCGTCGCATCCCGCCGTCACCGCCACAAGCCCCGCAAGGGAGGCGTTCAGACACATCGAGACGTCGGGCTTCTTATTCTTGATCCAGGTGAAGACCATCGTCGTCACCGTCGCCACGGAAGGCGCAATGGTCGTCGTAAGGAAGATGGAAGCGAGCTCGGACGGGGTCGTCGCCGCTGCGCCGTTAAATCCGTACCAGCCCAGCCAGAGGATGAAGACGCCGAGCGCGCCCAAGGGGATGGAATGCCCGGGGATGGCGTTTACTTTGATGACTTTTCCTTCAAGGTCACGTTCGTATTTCCCCGTTCTCGCGCCGAGCATGATCGCGCCGATGAGCGCCGCGATGCCGCCCACCATATGGATGGCGCAGGAGCCGGCATAGTCGTGGAAACCGAGCTGCGAGAGCCAGCCTCCGCCCCAGATCCAATGCGCCTCGATGGGGTAAATGAAGAGGGAAATGACGGCGGAATAGATGCAGTAAGAGGAGAATTTCGTCCTCTCCGCCATTGCGCCCGAAACGATGGTCGCCGTCGTCGCGCAGAAGATCAGGTTGAAGACGAAGAGGGAAGCGTCCGTAAAGCCTTCCGCAGGGCTTGCGATGAAGTCCTTGAAATGCGCCCACATATTCATATTGGGCAGACCGATGAATCCCGCGAGGACGTCTTCTCCCATCATCAGCGTATAGCCCAAGAGGGAGAAGACCACCGTCCCGATGCAGAAATCCATCAGGTTCTTCATGATGATGTTGCCCGCGTTTTTCGCACGCGTGAAACCGGTCTCCACCATGGCGAAACCGGCTTGCATCCAAAATACCAGCGCGGCGCCGATCAAAAACCAAAATTCGATTGTCATAATGAGTCTCCTATTTTACAGAGAAGAGCATATCTCCATAGGAAGGATAGGGCCATTTCTCCGTGGGTACGACGGTCTCGAGCGCGTCCGCGATCGCGCGCGCTTTCTCCATCGTCGGGATCAAGACGTCTTTGCAGAAGAAGGATATCTTCGAATAGTCCGTCATCTCCTCCGCCTGCGCCACCGCCTCGTCCAGCGCGGTGGTCGTCGCAAACAGAGCGTCGCTTCCCTCCGCAAGCTTTGTGAGGATCGCTTTTTCGTAGTTCGCGCTCAGCTTGCGGCTCTCCTTGGCGTCGAGGATGTCCGCCACTTCTTTTTCATAAGCGCTGATGGCGGGGAGGATGTCGGTCTTCAGCATGTTGAGCGCCGTCAAAGCTTCGATATGGATCACTTTGCAATAGTTTTCAAGGGCGATCTCATAACGCGCTCTCGCTTCGGTCTCGGTGAAGACGCCTTGCTTTTTGAATAAAGCGAGGTTCTTCTCCGCCACGTAATAGGGCAGAGCGTCCGGCGTGGTCTTGAGGTTCATCAGTCCTCTCTTCTCCGCTTCCTTGATCCATTCGTCGTCATAGCCGTTTCCGTTGAAGATGATGCGTTTGTGCTCGGTGATCACCTTTTTCACGAGGGCGTTCAGGGAAGCCGTGAAGTCTTCCGCTTTCTCGAGATAATCGGCAAAGCCTTCGAGCTCTTCCGCCACCGCCGTATTCAAAATGATATTCGCGCAGGAGATGGATGCATTGGAGCCCAGCATACGGAATTCGAATTTATTGCCCGTAAAGGCGAAAGGCGAGGTCCTATTGCGATCCGTCGTGTCCGTCGGGAATTTCGGCAGGACGTCCACGCCGATCTTGAGCTGCGCACGCGCTTTCTTGTCATAGTGCTTGCCCTCTTCGATCGCGTCCAAGACGCCTTGGAGCTCGTCGCCGAGGAAGATGGAGACCACGGCGGGCGGCGCCTCATTCGCGCCCAAACGATGATCGTTGCCCGCGCTCGCCACCGAGATGCGGAGCAGGTCTTGATATTCGTCCACCGCCTTGATGACCGCGGCGAGGAAGAGGAGGAACTGTGCGTTCTCATCCGGGGTGTCGCCCGGCTCCAAGAGGTTCACGCCGGTGTCCGTCGAGATGGACCAGTTGTTGTGCTTGCCGCTGCCGTTGACGCCCGCGAAAGGTTTCTCGTGGAGGAGACACGTCATGCCGTGCTTTGCTGCGATCTTGCGCATAAGCTCCATCGTGAGCTGATTATGATCCGTGGCGATATTCGTCGTCGTGAAGATCGGCGCGAGCTCATGCTGGGCGGGCGCCACTTCGTTATGCTCGGTCTTCGCGAGGATGCCGAGCTTCCAAAGCTCTTCGTTCAGCTCGTTCATAAAGGCTTGCACGCGGGTCTTGATCGCGCCGAAGTAATGATCCTCGAGCTCTTGTCCCTTGGGCGGCTTTGCTCCGAAGAGCGTCCTGCCCGTATAAATGAGATCCTTTCTCTTTTCATACATCGCCTTGTCGATAAGGAAGTACTCCTGCTCGGGGCCGACCGTCGTTTTCACGCTCGTGACCTCATCGTTTCCGAAGAGTTTCAAAATGCGGAGCGCTTGCTTATTGATCGCTTCCATGCTGCGAAGCAAAGGCGTCTTCTTGTCCAAAGCTTCTCCGCCGTAGGAGCAGAAAGCGGTGGGGATATAAAGGCATTTGTCCTTGATGAAAGCATAGCTCGTGGGATCCCACGCCGTATAGCCGCGCGCCTCAAAGGTGGCGCGAAGACCGCCCGAGGGGAAGCTGGAAGCATCCGGCTCGCCGCGGACAAGCTCTTTGCCCGAAAATTCCATAATGACAGAGCCGTCCTTTGTGGGGGAGATGAAGCTGTCGTGCTTTTCGGCGGTCACGCCCGTCATCGGCTGGAACCAATGGGTGAAATGGGTGGCGCCGTGCTCGGTCGCCCAGTCCTTCATCGCATTTGCCACGACGTCCGCCACGCTTCTGTCGAGCTCCAGTCCCTTTTGAATGGTCTTTTGCAGAGCTTTATAGGTGTCTTTGGGTAAGCGCTGACGCATTATCTCATCGCCGAATACCAAAGAGCCGAATGTTTCGGGTACGCTTTTCATGAGTTTTTCCTCCTTCTTTTTCGTCTGAAACAGCCCGTAAAACAAAAAGGGCGCCACGGAATACTCCGCAGCGCCTTTGCTGTTTCAACGCCTTTAATTTAGCACCGTGAACGGGCGCTGTCAAGAGTTTTTCAGCAATTTTTCAAAGATTTTTTCGCGGGATCGGGTTTTCGATAAAGCGCCTTTAATATCCTCATAAATGCCCTTTATTTCGGGATTTTTTTGAAAAATATTTTCCCAAATCGTTGACAAAGACGAAGGGGAAAAGATATAATCCGTATATACGAACAAAGGCGTTCGTTCCGAAGTGTCGGCATAGCTCGCTATGCGCGGATCGGCATTTCGGAACGGGCGCTTTTTTTGTTTTATCCGATCGAAAGGATTCGAGAGGGAGAGAGGTGAGAATATGTTATTGGAAGGAGAATTCAGAAATCCGTCCGGCTGCGCGATCTCGGCGATCTTCGACAAAACGGGGGCGCGCTTCTCGGGGAAAGACATCGTGGATTCCATCGCCGTGATGCGTGACCGTTCGAACGGGCTCGGCGGCGGCTTCGCCTGTTACGGCATTTATCCCGATAAAAAAGATCTTTACGCTTTCCACGTTTTCTTTACGATCCATAGCGCGAGAAAGGATTTTGAGGAATATATCGCTCGCTATTACGAGATCGACTCTTCCGAGGATATCCCCACGCGCAATATCCCCGAGATCGTGGACGAGCCGGAGATCCGTCGTTATTTCGTCTATCCGAAGCAGAAATACATCGATTTTGTCAAGACGGGACCCGATGAATGCGTCTTCCGTACGGTCTTCGCGGTGAATACCGAGATCAAGGGCGCTTATATCTTCTCTTCCGGGAAGAATATGGGCATCTTCAAGGCGGTGGGCTTCCCCGAGGACGTCGGCAGGTTTTATCGCTTGGAGGATTATGAAGGTTATCTTTTCACCGCGCACGGTCGTTATCCGACGAATACGCCCGGATGGTGGGGCGGCGCACATCCCTTCGGGCTCTTGGGCTTGTCCGTCGTGCATAACGGCGAGATCAGCAGCTATGACGCAAATCGCCGCGCAATGGAGATGTACGGCTATAAATGTACGCTTCTCACCGACACGGAAGTTATCACGTATATCCTCGATTATCTGACCCGTACAAAAGGGCTTTCCTTCGAGTAGAGCGCCGAGGTCATCGCCGCTCCTTTCTGGGAGAGGATCGATCGCATGCCTGCGGAGGAGAAGGCGCGCGCGACCTATTTAAGAGACGTCTTTTCGGCGGAGCTCGTGACGGGTCCTTTCTCGATTATCGTCGGCTTCGACGGGGGCGTGATGGCGCTGAATGACAGACTGAAACTCCGTTCTCTCGCCGTGGCGGAGAGGGGGGATAAAGTGTATATGGCGAGCGAGGAAAGCGCGATCCGTCGCGTCTGCCCCGTTTTCGACGATATGTTTTATGCGGAAGGCGGCAAGCCCGTCGTGTATCGCGTGAAAGGAGGCAAGCAATGATCGATTATAACGTAGCGCCCTTCGAAGTGGTGCGAGATTACGATAAATGCGTGAATTGTCGCGTGTGCGAAAGGCAATGCTCGAATGAAGTCCATCATTATGAGGAAGGCTTCGGCAAAATGATCTCGGACAGCACGAAATGCGTGGACTGTCAGCGTTGCGTCTGCCTCTGTCCGACCAAAGCCTTGAAGATCCTGCCCAATCAGAATGCTTTTCGCCCCAATGCGAATTGGCAGCAGAAATATCTGACCGAGATCTATAAACAAGCGGAGTCGGGCGGCGTTTTGCTCTCTTCGATGGGGAATCCGGAGCCTTTTCCCGTTTATTTCGACAAGATCCTGATCAATGCTTCGCAGGTGACGAATCCTTCCATCGATCCTTTGCGCGAGCCGATGGAGACTCGCGTCTTCCTCGGCGCGAAGCCGCAAACCATGCAAAGGGACAGGGAAGGGAAGATCCTCCCCAAGCTTCCGCCTCGCCTCAAGCTCTCGATGCCCGTGATGTTCTCTGCGATGAGTTACGGCTCCATCTCGTATAACGCCCATGCGGCGCTCGCTCGCGCGGCGGAGAAGCTCGGCATTTATTACAATACGGGCGAGGGCGGTCTGCATAAAGACTTTTATAAATACTCCGCGAATACCATCGTACAGGTGGCGTCGGGGCGTTTCGGCGTGCATAAAGATTACCTCGAGGACGGCGCGGCGATCGAGATCAAGATCGGGCAGGGCGCGAAGCCGGGCATCGGCGGACACCTTCCGGGCGCGAAGATCGTCGGGGACGTCTCCAAGACCCGTATGATCCCCGAGGGAAGCGACGCGGTCTCTCCCGCGCCGCACCACGACATTTATTCGATAGAAGACCTCCGTCAGCTTGTCTATTCCATTAAGGAAGCGACGGAGTATAAAAAGCCCGTCATCGTCAAGATCGCGGCGGTGCATAACGTGGCGGCGATCGCGAGCGGCATCGCTCGGAGCGGCGCGGATATCATAGCGATAGACGGTTTTCGCGGCGGCACGGGCGCGGCGCCCACAAGGATCCGTGATAACGTGGGTATTCCCATCGAGCTTGCCCTCGGCAGCGTGGATCAACGCCTCCGCGAGGAGAATATCCGCGACAATGTCTCTTTGGTGGTTGCGGGCAGCATTCGTTCCAGTGCGGACGTCGTGAAAGCGATCTGCCTCGGCGCGGACGCGGTCTATATCGGCTCGGCGTCCCTCGTGGCGATGGGCTGTCACCTCTGCCGCACTTGTAATTACGGAAAATGCAACTGGGGCATCGCGACGCAGCGCCCCGATCTCGTGAAGCGCCTGAATCCCGACATTGCGGCGGAGCGCCTCATCAATATGCTGACCGCTTGGAATCACGAGATACAAGAGATGATGGGCGGTATGGGGATCAATTCGATAGAAGCCCTCAGAGGCAATCGCCTGATGCTTCGCGGCGTCGGACTCAACGAAAGGGAACTCGCTGTACTCGGGATCAAGCACGCGGGGGAGGTGTGATATGAAGAAGATCTATGTGAAGGAAGAATGGTGTCTCGGCTGCCACCTCTGTGAATTCGAGTGCGCTTACGCGAATAGCGGCATCGGCAATATCGTTCTCGCCTTGAAGGACAAGGAGATCGATCCGAATGTCAAAGTGCTCTCGGACGGCAAGATCACCTTTGCGGTCTCCTGCCGCCATTGCGACGAACCGCTCTGTATCTCTGCCTGCATCTCGGGCGCGCTCAGCAAAGACGAGACGGGCGCGGTGATGGTGGATAAATCGAAATGCGTCGGGTGCGGCAGTTGCGTCATGGTCTGTCCCTACGGCGCGGTGCGCATCACCAAAGAGGGCACGGCGAATAAATGTCAGCTCTGTATGAATAATACTTTCGGCGAGCCGCTCTGCGTCAAAAAGTGCCCGAACGGCGCGATCGTATTCGAGGAGAAATGATATGAAAAAGTATGTTTTGATCGGAGGAAGCATTGCGACCGAAGGAGCGATCGAAGGGATCCTCTCTGCGGATAAAAGCGCGGACATCACCGTGATTTGCGGGGAAAAACGTCCGCTTTATTCCCGTCCCTTGATCTCGTACGTTTTGGAGAAGAAGACGACGGATGAGAAGCTTTATTTCCGCGGAGAAGATTATTATGAGAAAAAAGGCGTGAAAAAGGTCTTTGCCACGGCGGAGAAGATCGATCCCGAGAAGAAGATCGTTTGCGCCGAAGGACTGGAATATCCATATGACGAACTGCTCGTCGCCACGGGGTCCAAGCCTTTCGTCCCGCTCATCAAGGGACTGGAAGGCGTTTCGAAGAAACACACCTTTTATACGATGGATGATATGATCGGGCTTCGCGGGGACCTTGAAAAAGGAGGAAAAGTCCTGATCGTCGGCGCGGGACTCATCGGGATGAAATGCGCCGAAGGCGTCAAAGAATACGGATGTGAGATCGTCATCGCGGATATGGCGCCGCGTCCGCTTCCCGCCGCGACGACGCCCGAAGCGGGGCGCATCGTGCAAGATCGTCTGTCAGCGATCATCGATTTTCGGCTGAATGCCGCCCTCGATCATTTTGACGGCGATAAAGCGGTCTTTGCGAGCGGAGAAGAGGTGGATTTCGACATCTTGGTCTTGGCGCTCGGCGTGCGGCCGCAGGTCGGTCTCCTTAAAGAGATCGGCGCGGAGGTGAATCGCGGGATCCTCGTGAATGAAAAGATGCAAACGACGCTGCCGCATATCTATGCCGCGGGCGACGTCGTGGAGTCTTATGAAGCGGTTTCGGGGGACAAACGTCTCTTGCAGCTCTTCCCGAGCGCTTATCTCGGCGGCAAGACGGCAGGCAAGAATATGGCGGGCGAAGAGAGCCTTTTCCTCACGGATATCCCGATGAACGCCACGAATCTTTTCGGCATTCGCATCACTTCGGCGGGACTTTTCGTCGGAGAAAAGACCGAAGTGACGGTGGGGGAGGATTATCGCGCGCTTTATGCGGAAGACGGGGTCATCAAAGGCTTCATTCTGATCGGAGATTCTGCCCGCGCGGGCATTTTGACCGATTTTATCCGCAAGAAGCGTCCGATCGGCGAGAAGGATAAGAAGGAACTTTTGGCAGGACGCGATTTTGCCCTTTATCCCGCGGAGGAGAGAAAAGCGGCGCTCGGAGGGAATTATGAAATTTGACGGAAAGACCTATACGGCAAAAGAGATCAACGACGCGATCAAGGCGGCGGGCGGCAAGGCTCGCTTGACCGAGGTCTTGGGCGAGAGATTCATCGCCTGCGGCTTGAAAGAGGGCGTCGTCACTGTCGAAGGCACGCCGGGAAATGCGCTCGGCGCGTATCTTGACGGCGCGGAGATCCGCGTCATCGGGAATGGACAGGACGCCGTGGGCGACACGATGAATGAAGGTAAGATCGTGATCTTCGGCTCGGTGGGCGATACGCTCGGCTATGCGATGC
>JAGCXI010000066.1 GCA_017961365.1 Clostridia bacterium | reverse complement strand
CGACGCGCTGAAAGCGTCTGCCGCCACGCTACGCCGCTTGATGAGGCGGCTTACTTTCAAAAACTTATCCAATCTCATAGATATATATTACCATATCGCAGAGGAATATTCAAGCAGGGGAGTGGGGGTCGCTCCGATTTTCCTTCCCGCCTTCTCGCCCGCGCCCGCGACGCGCATCCCATTGCATTAAAAACATTTTTGCGCCGTATTTTTGTACAAAATCGCCTCTTTTCGACATTTTTGCCCAGAATTCCGCATAAAATTCTTTACAAAACTGTTGCGTTTCCTATCTCAATTTGTTATAATAACGCTGCAAACCGAAGAAATCCATGGTTTTTTGGCGAAACAATACGCAAATAGGAGATCTTGTATGAGAGACATTACCATTGTGGTCGTGGACGACGATCCCGTATTTTTGTCGTCTTTGAAATTCTTTTTCGCGGGAGAGCGCGGATATAAGGTGCTGGGCACGGCGGAAAGCGGCGCGGAAGGCGTGAAGGAGATCCTCCGTTCCGAGCCGGACGTCGTGATCCTCGACATGATCCTGCCCGAGACAGACGGGCTTGAGGTCATCAGCGAGGCGAAACTCGGCGGTTCCAAGGCAAAATTCATCGTGCTTTCCGGCATCTCGGAGGACGATTACGCCGCTCGCGCCCTGAAAAACGGCGCAAATCAGTACTTGCTGAAGCCCGTGAGCTTCCTTTCTTTGAAAAATCGCATCGACGAGCTCTTCGAGAAGGAGGAGATCCCGCCGCGCACGATGCGCTTTGCGCAAAATCGGATGCTCGACGAGCGAATCACGAATATCTTCATCTCCGTGGGCATTCCCGCGCATATCAAAGGCTATCAATTCCTGCGTGAAGCCATCAAAATGGCAGTCGCCTGCCCCGACATCATCAATAGCATCACGAAAAGGCTCTATCCCGAGGTGGCAACCCGCTTCGACACCTCCGCAAGCAAGGTGGAGCGCGCCATCCGCCACGCCATCGAGGTGGCTTGGAACAAAGGAAAGATCGAAAACATCAATCAGATCTTCGGCGTGAAGGTGTATTCGGGGAACGAGAAGCCCACCAATGGCGAATTCATCGCGCTTGTGGCGGATAAGATGCTCATCGAATGCGCATAAATTGACTTCACATAAGGGTGCATCTGCTTCGTTTACTGCCTTCGTCGACGCGCGGTTACATACGCTTAGTATGCGCCCACACGTCTCCTCGTCGAGCCTCGCATCTGCGCCCTTCTGCGAAGTCAATGAATTTTTGCTTGTTTTTCCAAGTGCGCCCGTCCCGCCGATTGCAAAAACCTTTTTGTATGGAGCGAGGAGAGGGAAAGGCTTCCCGCGATTGCTTCGTTTACTGCCTTCGTCGACGCGCGGTTACATACGCTTAGTATGCGCCCACACGTCTCCTCGTCGAGCCTCGCATCTGCGCCCGCCTTTATGCTGTCCTCTGCCCAAAAGCCCCCTCTTGCGCGCAAGCGTTCCGCCTTGCCGTTCCCGCGCGCTATACGCGCAATATAAATAGGAAGCGCTGCCGCTTTTGGAAAAATTTGTCAAAAAACTTTTATTTTGCCGCTTCGTTTCGTTTGACATCGGAAAAAGGATATATTACAATAAAATCAACAAAAGAATATTGCCAATATAATCAAGGATGGATGGCCCTTGAGTCTCTACCGCACAGCCACAAGTGCGACTATTGGAAAAGCTATGGCGAAGGTCATGGCTTATAGTAGTTATTGGCAGGCAAGTTAAAGGTTTTAACTTGCTTTTTCGTTTCTCTTTTGGGAGCCTACGGGCAAAGCGGTGCTATGAAACTACTTGAAGACAAGATCTTAAAAGACGGCAAGGTACTCGCGGGAGATATCCTCAAAGTGGATGGCTTTTTGAACCACCGCTTGGACACCGCGCTTATCACCGAGCTCGGAAAGGATGTCGCGAAGCAATTCGCGAAATGCGGCGCGAGCCTCATTCTGACCGTGGAATCTTCCGGCATTTCGATCGCTTTCGCCGCGGGTCAAGCCATGGGACTGCCCGTGCTCGTCGCGAAGAAACACAAGTCTCAAAATATCTCAGACGGAGTCTATACGGCCTCCGTCTTTTCTTTTACCCACAAGACGGAGAATACGGTGCTCGTCAGCAAGGAATATCTTTCCGCTGCGGACAAAGTGCTCATCGTGGATGACTTCCTCGCGAGCGGAAATGCGGCGATGGGGCTTCTCTCTCTCGTGGAACAGGCGGGTGCCGAGGCGGTCGGTTTCGTGGCTGCCATCGAGAAGATGCACCAAGGCGGCAGAGCCCTCATCGAAGAGAAGGGCATCAAAGTCTATTCTCTCGCGTGCATTAAGGAAATGCGGGCGGGCGAGATCATATTTAATTAAAATAAAATGCCGAAAGGCAAAGGGAGGAAAAAATGAAAAAAATCATATCCATCATCTTAGTGCTTGCAGTTCTCGCAACGCTGACCGCGGTCTTCGCCGGTTGTAGCAACGGCGTCGCGAAGGATGAGATCAAAGTCGGTTTCATCTTCTTGCATGACAGCGAGTCTTCTTATGACAAGAACTTCATCGACGCTGCCAAAGAGGCTGCCAACGAGCTCGGACTCCGTGACGATCAGATCATCATGAAGACCGGCATCCCCGAGGGCGAAGAGTGCACCGCGGCTGCGGAAGACCTCGTCGACCAGGGTTGCAACATCATCTTCGCGGACTCCTTCGGTCACGAAGCGTATCTGCTTCCCGTTGCGAGAAATAATCCGGACGTGCAGTTCTGCCACGCCACCGGTACGATGGCTCACACGGAAGGTCTTGACAACTTCCACAACGCTTTCGCGTCCATCTATGAGGGCCGCTTCCTCGCCGGTATCGCCGCGGGATTGAAGCTCTACGAGATGAACAAGAGCGCGACCACGAAGAACTACAAGATGGGTTATGTCGGTGCTTTCACCTTCGCGGAAGTTATCTCCGGTTACACCTCTTTCTATCTCGGCGCAAAGTACGCTTTGAATCAGAAGGAAGCGAACCTCGGCGATCAGCTCACGATGGAAGTCACCTTCACCGGTTCCTGGTACGACCTCGATGGTGAGAAGGCCGCTGCCGAGAGGCTCATCGCCAACGGTTGCGCTTTGATCTCCGGTCACGCGGACTCCGACGGTGTGCCCAATGCTTGCGAAGAGAATAACATCCCCAACGTCTTCTATAACGGAACGCACAACAAGTCCGTCTACCTCTGCGCCAGCCGCATCAATTGGACCCCGTACTTCAAGTACATCATCACCCAAGTGATCAAGGGCAAGGAGATCGCCACCGATTACACCGGCACGCTTGCCACCGGCTCTGTCGAAGTGCTCGCGCTCGGCAATATCGCCGCAGAAGGCACGCAGAAGATGATCGACGACACGAAGAAACTCCTCATCAAGGAGAAGCTCAACGTCTTCGACACCGACACCTTCACGGTTGGCGGCAAGAAGCTCGACGCTTACAAGGCAGACGTGGATAGCGACGCGGCTTACACGGCTGATACCGAAGTCGTTGCGGGAGGCATCTTCCAAGAGTCCAAATTCCGTTCGGCTCCTTACTTTGACGTAAGAATCGACGGCATCACGCTCCTCGACGAAGCATACTGATTTTTACAAACCCAACAGAGAGGCGGGGCGTCTTTCGCGCTCCGCCTTTCCTTTCAAAAAAACAAAAGCGAGAAAACCGTGAACAAAGAAAAAGTTCTTGAATTAAAGAATATATGCAAATACTTCCCCGGCGGAGTAATTGCGAACAAAAACGCGAATCTCACCCTTTATAAGGGCGAGATCCTTTCTCTTTTAGGGGAGAACGGGAGCGGAAAGACCACGCTGATGAATATGATCTCCGGCATCTATTTCCCCGATGAAGGACAGATCTTCGTCGGAGGAAAAGAGGTCTCGATCCGCGGGCCGAAGGACGCTTTCGATCTTAAAATCGGCATGGTGCACCAGCATTTCAAGCTGATCGACGTCTTCACTGCCGCCGACAATATCATCCTCGGCGAAGAGATGCCGAAATACAGCTTGAAAGAAGCCTTTAAGCAGATCAAAGATGACTGCGCTTCGGCGGAAAATAAAGCAAAAGGCGTTTTGCTCGCCGCGCTGAAAACCGCTGCGCTTCCTTTCATCAAAATCGGAAAATTCATCGCCTTCAATCATCTTGCGCGCCAACGCGCGAAGAATTTGCAGGAGATCGTCGGAAAGTACGGTTTCAATATCGATCTTTCCAAATATATCTACGAGATGTCCGTCTCCGAGAAGCAGACCGTGGAGATCATCAAGGTCTTGTATCGCGGCGCGGATATCCTCATCCTCGACGAGCCCACCGCCGTCCTCACTCCGCAGGAGATCAAGAAGCTTTTTGCCGTCCTGCGCGAAATGAAGAAAGACGGCAAGTCCATCGTCATCATCACGCATAAGCTCAATGAAGTTATGGAGATCTCCGACCGCGTGGCGGTCCTCCGCAAGGGAGAGCACGTCGGCACGGTGGACACTGCGAATACCTCCGAGAAAGCCCTTGCCGAGATGATGGTGGGCAAGAAGCTCGACCTCAATATCGACAGGAAAGATCCCGTGGACTCCAAGCCGCGCCTCATTTTGAAGGACATTTGCGTGCCAAATAAAGAAGGCGGGCTCGCCATCGACAATGTCTCCTTCACCGTGAATGGCGGCGAGATCCTCGGCATCGCGGGCATCTCCGGCAATGGGCAGAAAGAGCTGCTCGAAGGCATCGCCGGACTGCAAAAAGTGGAGAGCGGAGAGATCATCTTCCACAATCCCAAAGAGAATAAACCCGTCACTTTCTTCCACAAGGATCTAAAGCAGATCAAGAAAATGGCGGCGGAAGGCTTCTTCCACGACCCCGACGGAAACAAAGTGGACCTCACGGGGAAGAGCAATAAAGAGATCACCCGCCTCGTGAATGAAGAGCAGATCCTCTTTTATGAGGACGAGATCATCGACCTCAAGCAGAGGACGCCGCGCGAGATCCAAGAGCTCGGCATCAAGCTCTCCTTCGTCCCCGAAGACCGCTTGAATATGGGTCTCGTGGGCAATATGTCCATCATCGACAATATGGCGCTCCGCTCCTATAGAAAAGGCAAGTCCATCTTCGTGAATAAGAAAAAGCCCAAGGCGCTCGCGGACACCATCATTCGCGACCTCGAAGTGGTCACGCCGAGCGACATGACCCCCGTGCGCAGGCTTTCGGGCGGCAACGTGCAGAAAGTCCTCGTGGGCAGAGAGATATCCTCTTCGCCGAAAGTCCTTATGGCGGCGTATCCCGTCCGCGGACTGGACATCAATTCCTCTTATCTCATCTATGACCTTCTGAATAAGCAAAAGGAAAAGAACGTCGCCGTCGTCTTCGTGGGAGAAGACCTCGACGTTATGATGGCGCTCTGCGACAGGATCCTCGTCCTCTGTCACGGCAAGGTGATGGGCATCGTCCCCGGCCGCACCGTTACGAAAGAGGATCTCGGTCTTATGATGACGGGCTCTCTCGACCTCTCGAAGAATGCGGCGAAAGCAACAGCAAAGGAGGCGGAAAATGACTAAGAATAGTTCGCGCGAACCTCTTTTCCACATCACAAAACGCGGCGCCACCGTTTGGTGGAAGCCTCTCTTCATCCGTGCAATCGCCATCGTGGCGGGGCTTTTCATCGGCTTGTGCTTTGCGGCGGCGTATACGAAGGTGAATCCCTTCAAGCTGCTCGGCTATATGTTCAGCGGCGCTTTCGGTACCCAAAAACGCATTTGGAATCTTCTGCAAGACACCGCGCTCCTGCTCATGGTCTCCATCGCCATCGTTCCCGCCTTCAAGATGAAGTTCTGGAATATCGGCGCGGACGGGCAGACCCTCGTCGGTTGCTTGGCTTCGGCTGTCGCCATCTATTATCTTTACGACAAGCTCCCCACTTGGGCGCTCCTTCTCGTCATGCTTCTTTTCAGCTTAACGGCAGGTATGATCTGGGGCGTGATCCCCGCCATCTTCAAGGCGAAATGGAATACGAACGAGACCCTTTTCACCTTGATGATGAACTATGTGGCGATCCAGCTTGTTTCCTTCGTGCTTTTGAAATGGTTCCCGAGCGGGCAGAACGATTTTGCGAAGTTCTTCAGCCGCTACGGCAATATGCCGAAGCTCGGCAATCCTTATGTCTTGATCTTGATCTTCGCCGTCGTCCTGACCGTAACAATGCATTTCTATCTCAGCAAGACGAAGCACGGCTTTGAGGTCTCTCTCGTGGGCGAAAGCGTGAATACCTCGAAATACGTCGGCGTGAACGTAAAAAAAGTCATCATCCGCACGATGATCCTTTCGGGCGCCATCTGCGGTTTCGTCGGCTTCGCCCTCGTCGCTGCGAAAGATCACGCCATCACGACCACGATGGTGGGCGGCAGAGGCTTCACGGCGATCATCGTCGCTTGGCTTGCGAAATTCAATCCCGCATATATGGCGCTTGCCTCCCTGATGGTGGCATTCCTCAGTCGCGGTACGTCGCAGATCCTCTCGCAGACGGGCATCACGAATTCCGCCTTGCCGAATATCGTGACAGCGCTTGTCTTCTTCTTCATCATCGGCTGTGAGTTCTTCATCACGTACTCCATCAAGTTCCGCAAGAAGAATAAAGACGCGACCCCCGCAAACGAGCCGCCCGCTCCCGAAACGTCGGAGCCTGCAAAAGAACCTTCAAGCCCCTCGTCGGAGGAGGAAACGCCGAGCCTCGCGGAAGCTCCCGCGGAAGAACGAACCCCTGCGGAAGAAGCCCTTCCTACGGAAATCACAGAAGGAGGTGAAGAGAAATGATCTCGTTTATCGCACAATCCATCAGAATGAGCGCAGCTTTCCTCTTCGGCTCCACCGGAGAGATCATCACCGAGAAAGCGGGTCACTTGAACCTCGGCATCCCCGGCGTGATGTGTATGGGCGCGATCGGCGGCGCGATCGGCGCGCGCCTTTACGTCTCTTCGCTCGCAGACCTTTCTCAAATAAGCGCATTCCCCGCCTTTGTGATCCCTTTGCTTTTCTGCTTGATCTTCGCAAGCTTGATGGGCATCCTCTATAGCTTCCTAACCGTTTCGCTTCGCGCGAATCAGAATATCACAGGTCTTGCCATCTCCACCTTCGGCGCAGGCTTTGCCACCTTCGTGAATAACATCATCCCGAAAGACGGATTCAAAGAGATCGGATACGTTTATTTCAAGCTTTTCCCCTCCACGGAGAAGCTCGGCGGGTTCGGCGAACTCTTCCTTTCCTACGGCGCAATGGTCTATCTCGCGATCATCATCGCCATCGCCGCCGCTCTTGTCTTGAAAAAGACGAGGACAGGACTCCATCTCCGCGCGGTGGGCGAGAGTCCCGCCACGGCAGACGCCACGGGCATCAATATCACAGGATATCGCTATACGGCGACCATCGTCGGCTCCGCCATCGCGGGTATGGGCGGTCTCTTCTATTTCTTCGATATGAATGGCGGCAGTTGGCCGTATTCGGACGCGATCTCCGCGCTCGGTTGGCTCTCGATCGCCATCGTTATCTTCAGTATTTGGAGACCGGATCTTTGTATCCTCAGCTCCATCATCTTCGGTCTTCTCTACCGCTTGCAGTACTTTATGGCGTCCGCCACGTTGAGCCAAAAGACTTTGATCGGCATGCTTCCCTATGTCATCACCATCGCCGTGCTGATCGTGACGAGCATTGTGGGGAGCAAGAAGGCGCAGCCGCCTGCATCGTTGGGGTTGAATTATTTCCGCGAAGAAAGATAGGCGAGGACGTATAGCGGCGCATATTCGTCGCTAACTACCTCACTCGGCAAGCATCACGTACAAAAAGTACGCTCAGACTCGCCTCTTCGGAGAGCGCTCGCATCTGCACCACTCTCCGTCCTCGCCCTACCGAAGATCCGCATAAATGTTTTGCCGCAAAGCGAGCTTTGCATCTACGCGTTTCTGCGCCCTCGCCGTTTTCGCCGGCGCTTTGCGCAAAACACAACCATCGATCAAGCCGCGTGGGGATATTCCCTGCGCGGTTTTTCTTGCTCCTTTTGCGGAGATTCTATGTTATAATATCCCTATGGACAAATATCAGCGTCTTTTGCTCGAATGGTGCGACGCGCTGGTCGCGGCGCAGATCACGGATAAAAGGAACAAGGATTTCGGCGGGTTTCGGTGTGATGCCTGTGATTTTACGCATGGCAGGGCGGATAACGCCGTCTATCCTCTCGTCTGCGCCTATGATCTCACGGGGGAGGAGAAGTACCTCTCCGCGGCGGAGCGCCTTCTCGTCTTCCGCAAGAGGCTGACCCATCTCTCGGGCGCCGTGCAAAATGATTTCACCTCGGAATGGAAGGGGATCACGACCTTCTCGGCGATCAATCTTATGAAGACCCTGCTTTATTTCGGGGAGAAGCTCCCGCGCGGCTTAAAATGCCAAATCGAGCGCTGTGCGAAACGCTCCGCCCGCTGGGTCCGTCGGCATATGACGGTGGGCTTTCCCGCTTACGTGAATTATTACTGCGCGGCGGCTTTGTCGAACGCCCTTTACGCCACGCTTTATCAAGACGAAGCCTATGCCGAGAGCGCCCGCGCGCTCCTTTCTTACTGCCTCGGGCTCTTCACGGAGAACGGGCTTTTGGCAGGGGAGGGGAAGCCCCACGACGACCGCTCTCCGAAAGGCTGTCTGCCCATCGACATCGGGTACGTCGCGGAAGAATCCATGCCGTGCTTGCTCCACGCCGCCGCCCTCCTCGGAGAGCAAGAGATCTCGGCGCGTCTTGCGGGATACGCCTTAAAAGAGCTCGATTTTTTCCTCCCCGACGGCGGGTGGGATAATTCCTTCGGCGTGCGCAATAATAAATGGACGTATTACGGAAGCCGCACGTCGGACGGCTGCATCGGCGCTTTTTGCGCGCTTGCGAAGAAGGAGCTCCTTTTTGCGGAAGCTGCGGAGCGCGTCTATGAGATCCTGCGAAAATGCACGTCGAACGGCAAGCTTTACGGCGGGATGCAGTACGTCGAAAACGGAGAAAAGCCCTGCATCCACCACACGTTTTGTCATGCTTGCGCCCTTGCGGACGCCTTGCATTTCGGCATCGCGGAGCCGAAAGCCCGCCTTGCTCTTCCTTGTGACGGAGCGGCGCTCGGCTTCCGATTCTATCCCGAGATCAATACGTATAAGATCCGCGCGGGGCGTTATCTCGCCACGTTGACGGGATATGATTACGCCACCCACGCTTTCCCGAACGGCGCGGCGCATGCGGGCGGCGGCACCCTCTCTCTGCTTTATAAACAAGGGACGGGCGCAATGCTCGCGGGCTCGGTCTATGAATATAAGCGGAGCGAAAAGAACAATATGCAGATCCCCTCGGGGAAGAAGAAGCATTCTTCCTTGCTCCTTCGCGCGGAATACGAAAAAGACGGCGTGAAATACGCCACCTGCCTTGACAAATCCCCCGAGATCACCGTCTTTACGGAGGGGGAGGGGGTCACGGCGATCGTTCGCGCACGGTTTTTCTCCGCGGAGAACCCTGCTGCGGAGGCGGAAGACCTCCGGGCGGAATTCCGTTATCGCTTCACGCCGAGCGGCGTCTCCGTCACCGTCGGTAAGCTCGATGAAAAGATCACTTTCGTCCTTCCGCTCATTGCGGGAGAGCTCAAAACGAAATGCCCCTTTACGAAGGAGCCCGTCTTCTTTTTGACGGGAGGCTTCTCCGCGGAGGAATACGTCTTCTCGCTCGGAGAAGACCTCTCGATAACGATCGAATAAAGGAGGTTGAAGATGAAAAAGACCCTCACGATTTTATTGATCATTTGCGTCCTTTGCCTGATCCCGCTCTCTTTCGGCGGTTGCTCGAAAAAGGAGAGGGCGGTGATCTATGATCCCGCGGATTACCCCGAGACATTGGACTTTTCGCAATACAAGCTCGTCTTCTTCGATGATTTCGACGTGCTGAATCGCTCGATCTGGGTGGACACCCGCCAAGGCTATCGTCGCGACGGCTATTGGACGCGCGATCTCGCCTTTGCAGACGGGGACGGTCATCTCGTCATCCGCTCCGAAGTCCGCGAAGTGGTGATCGAGATCCCTTCGCAAGGCATAGAAGCGCATAACGAAGTGCGCGTTTGCTCGGGCGCGCTCCGCACGAAGAATCCGCAGGAAACGGGCTATACGCATGGCTTCGGATATTACGAGATCCGTTGCAAGCTCCCATCGCAGACGGGGATGTGGCACGCCTTTTGGATGATGTGCGGCGACGTTTATTCCGAGGACGAGGGCAGCACGGACGGCATCGAGATCGACGTCTTCGAATACCTGCCCGCGCGTGACGCCGTGAACGTGGCGTTGCATTGGGACGGCTATGAAGACGCGCATAAGAACGCGCATAAACGCTTCGAGAAGATGGGCTTTGCCGACGACGAATTTCATACCTTTGGTATGAATTGGGACGAAAACGGCTATACCTTTTATATTGACGGCGGAAAAGTGTGGACGTCCACGGGCGGCGGCATTTGCCGCGAAGACGGCTATATGAAGATCTCCACCGAAGTGGGGGATTGGGGCGATTGGGTCGGCAGCATCGACATCGACACCCTTCCCGCAGACTGGCACGTGGATTGGGTGATCGACTACGTAAAAGTCTATGACAAGATCGCCTGAAAAAGCGCCGCCGAGGGATCGGTTGCCTGCGCCGCCGCTTTCGGCGGCGCTTTTCTTCTTCTCGGAGACGGGAAGTTTTCCCATTTCTTTTTTTTGTCCTCCTCCCTCTTGCATTCGCGCCCGCGTATATTGTATAATTTAATATTATGAGATAGTATAGCTTTTACGGCGTACTTCTCGAAGGAGCGCGTATGTCGAGAACGAACGGAAGCGGAAGACTGAAAAAACGGCACGGTTGTCTGACTTGTCTTATCGTCTGCTTTGTCATCATGGCGATCTTTGTCGCCGCTCTTTTCATCGGCGGAAGCATTCTTTTTAAATCTTACGTTTCGCCGCATATCGGCGGGGTGACGCTCACCGAAGCCCTTTCCCTCCTCGGGAAAGTCCTGAACGGGAAAGAAGCCGTCCCCGATTATACGGAGGAGGATCTCGACGCCTTTTATACCGAGCTTTCGGAGTCTCTTTTCCTCTCGGAGAAGACGGAAGACGAGCTGGAATACGAGCTCCTTTCCGACGAAGTCAAAGCTTCTCTCGCAGAGAGCGCAGTCTCCGCCGCAGAGGAGGACGCGGAAGAGGAAGGCGACGCTTCTTATGAAGAAGAGCCCGCCGCGGAGGACGCCTCTTACGATGACGCCGCCGCTTTCGACCGTTTTTGCCTCCTTTCTTTGGAGGAAAGATACGCCCTGCTCTCCGAGGAGCTTCGCGCCTCGCTCGCCAAGTCGGATTACGGCGCGCTCGCCACAGAGGCGAAAAAGGATGTGCGCGAACGTCTTGGGCTCAAAATGTATCGCATCTCCGTGCGCAGCCTGATGGATGGTTTCACGACGTCGGACGGACAGTTCACGACGGATGGCGCCGTGGAAAAAGTGATCTCTTCCTTGGACTTTAATTTCGCCATGCTGGAGGATTATGACATCCACGATCCCGACGCCGCGGAGAATATGCGTTTCGATTCCATCACCGTGAAAGGGAAGGGCGTCTCCGCCTTCATCAATGACGTCGTGGAGTATCTTCTGACGGCGCCCTCTTCTCCGCTCAAGAATATGATCGGGGATAAAATCCCCGCGGATACGGACCTGACGAAATTTGTGAAAGTCGCGTCAGTCACCATTATGAACACCCCGCTCGCCACCGCGGGCAACGAAGCCCTTTTCGATCAGAAAGATACGGCGCTCGGCATCGTCTTCTCCCTGAAGCTTCGCGATATGGCGAATGCCATCCTCGCTTCGGGGCAGCTCGACGGCACGCTGTCCTCCGTCCCTTCTTTCGCGATGGACCTCATCCCGAAGCTCATCCCCAAGGATTTTTCTTTCGGCGCGACGGTCTATCCGCTTGCCGCCTCCGAAGACGGGCGTGAGCTGGCGATCAAGATCAATCGCTCGACGAGCAAGCATGCCGAGACCATCTCCAAGATCATGAACGGGCTTTTGGGCTCGGAGGACGCGGAGACCACCTTCCTCGGCACCGTCAATGAAAAAGTCGTTTCGGTCTTCGGCGGCATCAATGAGAAGGTCAAGATCAACTTTGTCCCTTCCCGCGACGAAAACGGCGATCCCTTAAAGGACGCGGCGGGAAATACCTATGCGCAGATGCGCATCATGACCGTGGAGACTTTGGTCTCGCTCATCGACAGCTCGGGCGAGCTCTCCGCGCATGACGTCTTCACCGTTTTGAAATGCCTTTACGTGGCGAACGAAACGCACACCCCCCTCGACCTCGACGCCCCCGTGGAAGCGCTGAAAGCCGAGACGCGGTCAAAATACGGAATGGACACATCCTTCATCACCGCCGAGAGCGGCTTCTCGACGGACACCTTGAACGGGCTCCTCGATCATATGGACCTAAAGAGCGTGGACTTTTCGAGGGGAAATGAAGAGATGCGCGTGCGCTTCTCCGCGGAAGCCCTTGCTTCTTTGATGATGAAAGTCCTCTCCGCCAAGACCTCTTCCGAGGACAGCTCGGACAATCTCCTTGCGGGGCTGGATCCCGGGGTCTGCGAGATCTCCATCAAAAAGGCGGAGGGAGAAGAGGGGATCTATACGATGGAGATCCTCCTCACGGCGGATCTTGCGGAGATGATCCGCAATAAGTTCTCTTCCTCCGAAGAAGGCTTGGCGTCGACCCTCCTCAAGAAGATCCTGCCCAAGCAGGCGAGTTATTTCGGCTTGAAAGTCTATCTTTCCGAATATACGGAAGACGGCCACGTCAAGCACCTCGTCGGACAAAAGATCGCGGGAGAAGGAGACGGCTCTGCATATGCCTCCAAGCTCCGCATCAATGATTTCTCCTATGAGGAGACCGACAACGTACTCTCCGCTTTCAATAAGTTTATGAATGCTTTCGGCGGGTCGAGCTTCGACATCGCCTCCGTCACCTCCTCTTTGGAGACTTCTCTTTCGGATATGTTCTCCTCGATGACGGATAATTCTCTCGGCTTGAATCTCCGCCTCTTCGGACAGGACGACGCCTCGAACGGAGGCATGCTGCTCCCCAGCGTCTATGAGCTTCTCTCCGACACCGTAAAGAAGAAGGGGACCCTCGGAGCCGGCGAGACTTTCTCTCCGGACGACGCGCAGGAAGTCCTGCAGCTCGTCTATTCCGCAACGGTGGATACGGACGAAAATTACAGCGCTTCGCAGTCGGACGATTTCCTTGCGGATCTGAATAAAAATTACTATATCACCTATGCCTCTCGCCTCACGGCGTCCCTCCTTTTCGGCGGCAAGAATGACGGCGGCGAGAATAGCCTCCAGTCCAAGCTGAATTCGAATTCCATCTATTTCAAAGAGGATGCGTCGGAGCTTGCCGCTTGGAGAGCGCTTCTCGAAGATGATAGTTATCAAAAACCCGCGCTTTATACGGACCCGACGGCGAAAATCGAAGCGTTGCGCGTACCCCTCACGGGCTCGGAGCTTGCCGCGCTCGTGGACGTGAGCGGCTCTTTCCCCAAGGAGACCATGGCGTCTTCCTTCGGCTCCGTCGGCATCCTCGGCGCGGAATTTATCACGGAAGCCGGTAAGACCTATCTGCGCTTTGATATGCTCTGCTCCTTCTCCAAGTCCGCTTCGGAGGGCTCCGAAGGCGGATTGAATATGAATGCGCTCTTCCCCGATGCGATGAACATTTCGGCGAAGATCCTGCTTTTCGCCCCCTCTTATCCCGCGGAAAATGAAGAAGGCGAGCATCGCTTCGACACCACGCTCCTGATCAACGGAGGAAACAGCGGCAAGATCTTCATCCTCTTGAAAGCGCTCGGCAGCGCGGATCTTTCGGAGAAGACGATGTCCGAGAAGCTCTCCTCTTCCATCAAGGACGTTTTCGTCTCGCTCGAAAAGAACATCCGTCTCTATTATGCAAACGGGAGCTCGGCATATACCATCACGAAAAACGGCGAGACGGAGAATTGCATCTATCTTGCGGATATATTCACCGCCCTCATCGACACCTTGAAAGTGAAGGATGACGAGGAGAGCACCACGCTCACCGACCCGGAAGACTTCCGCACAAGGCTCCTCGAATACGGAAAGCAGCTCAAAGAAGATCCGACGGAATCCTCCGAGGCATACGCCGCTTGGGCGGAGGACGTTGGGCTGGATCTCTTCTCTTCCGAAGATAAAGCCTATGTCACCAAGAATATGCAGGACGCTTACTTTATGAAGGAAGAGCCGGATCTCGACGACATCTATTCCAATGTCGGAAATAAATTCTCCACCATTAAATCCACGGATTTCTATCTCGAGAACGACGAAGACGAAGATCATAATGTCATCATCGGTCTCTATCATTATAAAGACACGCCGCGCCTTCTCAAGATCTCGGCAAAAGCGCTCGGCGCCCTCATCGATGAAAAAGAGAGCGCTCGCTTCGCCGCCGCCGTCAATTCGGGCAGCAATATGGCAGTGAGCCTCGTCAGTTTGAAGATCAACGCCGCCGATCCCTCTTCCATCGTCTTCGAAAGCGGATTAAAGATCACCTTCGGAAAGAAAGATGACGGGACGGACAGCTATCCTTTGATGCCGCGTTATTTCTTCGTGCAAGCCGTGACCACGGAGACCCGTTCTCTCGATGGATACAATAAAACCGTTTATTCTTATGAGACCGAGATCACCATCAACGGACTTTCCGAGGAAGAAACAGAGAAATTCTTCATCAATATCAAAGGTCTGATGTCTTCCGTGGATTTCTCCCTCGATAAAATCAAGGCTTCCGTAAATGACTCTTTCAAGAGCGCGCTTGCGAATTTCTATAATTCGGTCAATGTGCGTTACGGCACCTTTGATTCTTCCGACGCCGCTTATTACGGGAAATCGATTTTCGCGGAAGTAAAGAAGCCTGCCGCCGGGGAAGGATATCTCACCATCCCGAACGTTTACGCCTTCTTGAATGACCTCCTCTTTAAGGACGCCATCTCCAATGGGACGATCCAAGAAGATGAAAAACCGAAGGACACCGATTTACAACATATGTTGAATTGTATTTACGAGGATAATGACGTCGTCAAAGACGCCTTGGTGCAAAAAGCCGCTGACGAAGACGGATATAAGCTCCTCGGCTTGACTAATTTTAATGCCGCGAATAAGAATATCATAGCGTATTCCGACACTTATCTCGCTTATTTCCTCGGCACGCTGATCTCGGGTCAAACCGTGAATGGAAATATCTCCCTTGCGGACGCTTTGAAGCAGGTGCTCATCCTGCGCGCGCCGAAGGGAACGGACGCAGAGGATAGCGAGATTCTCACCCAGCGCGCGTACTGGGCGGAGAAATTTAACGTAGATGAAGAATTCTCGATGGATCCCACGCATGATTACATCGTCGCCACCATCAATCCGAATCTCTTGGGGCTCTATAACGTCGGCGGTGCGACAAGTAATTTTGATAATCTTACGCCTTCTTCGATCTGGTTTACCGTCCTTATCGATCTCGACCTCATCGACGAGCCCGAGCCTACGGATGAAGAAGAAAAGGCAATATTTAATGCGAAAAAGGCGAGAGGCCTTCTCTATAATATGGATCAAGTGGGGGCGCATACCTTCGAGATGGTGCTGAAATCGGCGGGAAAGAATTTTAATGCGCAGAGCGTCGCCGCCGATCTTGCGAGCGTCATCAATACGCATTTGAACGGACTCAGCACGGGCGCGGATAAAGAATATTTTGCGAAGGGTGATTCTTATCTTTACTCCGCTTCTTATCCTTATTCCGCTCCGGGAACGGATATCAATGACGCGCTCGTCACGAAAGATTGCATCGGATATATGGTGCTTGCGAAAGCGCTTTTCTGATATAAAAGGTGAGATATGAATACGATTGAAAAAATATGGTCCAATATCCTCGATCGGATCGCGGTGCTTGTCTCCGCGCCTTGTTACGAGATCTATTTCAGCCGCTTAAAACCCGTCGCGCTCAAGGATGATAAATTGATCCTGATGACGGAGTATTCCTCCGTGAAAAACGGCATTATGAAGAATCTTTCCGCCGAGCTGAATATGGCGATCCGCGAGAGTATGGAAAAGATAGAAGGCGTCGTCATCATCTTGAAAGACGAATTATCTTCTTACGTTTCTTCGGATGAAGTCCCGAAAAAGAAAGAAGAATTCGTCCCTTCCATCCAAAAGATCGTTTTTCAGAAAAATTACACTTTTGATAATTTTGTCATCGGTGACAGTAATAAATATGCCGCCGCCGCGGCAAGAGCGGTCGCGGAAGCCCCGGGCACGAGCTTAAATCCTCTTTTTATTTACGGCATGCCGGGACTCGGAAAAACGCATATTTTACACGCAATCGGTAATGAAATTTTGCGTAATCACCCCGATATGCGCGTCTATTACACGACGGCGGAGAATTTTACGAATGATCTTATTTACAGCATTCGAAACAGTAATAACGCGGAGCTCGCGCGCCAATTCAGAGAAAAATATCGTAATCTCGACGTGCTTATGATCGACGACGTGCAATTTCTTGCGAATAAGACCAGCTCGCAAGAGAGCCTCTTTCACGTTTTTAACGATCTTTATACGGCAGAGAAGCAGATCATTCTTTCAAGCGATCGCCCCGTAAAAGAACTGACTTACATCGAAGATCGTCTCACGAGCCGTTTTGCGAGCGGTGTCGTCGCCGATATTCAGCCGCCTTCTTTCGAGACGAGAGTCGCTATTTTGCAAAAGAAAGCCTTTCATTATAAGATCGACGTCACGCCCGAAGTCATCAATTATATTGCTGAGAAAGAAAAATATAATATCCGTTTGATGGAAGGTATGTTGAAAACGGTGGGTTATTTCGCTTCATTGAATAATCGTCCGGCGGACAGCATCGAATTCGTGATGGAAGCCTTGCGCGACAGTTCATCCAACCAGTCTAACGAAGTGAATATGAATAAGATCGTCGAGATCACCTGTGATTATTTCGGCGTTAAATTTGCGGACATCTGCGGAAAGAAAAAAACGAAAGAGCTTGTGGAACCGAGACAATTGGCGATGTACCTCATCACGGTCATTTTGCCGGAGATCCCGCTTGCCACCATCGGACAGTTCTTCGGCGGAAGAGATCATACGACGGTCATCCATGCAAGGGATAAATTACAACAAAAGATCGCCGACGACGCGAATGCGAAAAAGAAGGCTGAAGATATCAAAAACCTCGTTTACAACCGTTGATCGTGTATAACTTTTATTTATAAACAGTTATTTACATTCGACTGACAAAGAATAAACAGGTCTATACACAAGGGATAATATTATATTTACTTTTATTTCCTTGTATGTTATACTATATCTTGTGGTTTTGCGGTCTTGTCCACTTTTCCACAAGCATTATTATTAGGGTTACTATTATCTACGAAAAGAGATAAAAAGGAGTTAGCATGAAAATTACCGTGGATTCGCTTTCTTTGTCGGAAGCAGTCAATAAAGTCATAAAAGCCATTTCTGTCAAGAAGAATAATCCCGTCTTGGAATGTATCAAACTTTCCGCGCATAATAATGCTCTTACTTTAACGGCGACGGATATGGAGCTTTCCATCGAGAAGAAGATCTTTGCGGAAGTGGTGATCGACGGAGAAGTCCTTGTTCCGGGTAAGTTTTTCTCTGAGTTCATCCGTACGCTCAATGAAGAAAGCCTTGCTTTGGAATGTTCCGACGGATTAAATCTCGAGATCAAATACGGCGAGAGCTATGGTTACATTCGTTGTCTGAACGTGGAAGATTATCCGAATGTCGGCGAAGTGGCGGATAAATACGTCATCACCTTAAAGAATAAGGATATGAAAGCGCTCATCGGGAAGACGGTTTTCTGCGCTTCCACGGAAGAGAACAGACAAGTTTTGAAAGGCTGCTTGCTCGAAGTCAATGATCAAAAAGCCACGATGGTGGCTTTGGACGGATATCGTCTCGCTCTTTGCAATAAAGAGCTTATCTCTTCTTCCGAAGCCTCTTTCAGTTGCATCATTCCCGCCCGTTCTCTTCTTGAGATCAGCAAAATGTTGGGCAATGACGAAGACGACATTACGCTTCGCATGGACGGGGAGAAGCTCCGTGTGGAGATCGAAAATACCGTTCTCATCAGCCGTTTGATAAAAGGTGATTTTATCAATTACAGAAATATCATCAATAAAGATTTCTCCGCCATCGTCACGCTCTCTAAAAATCAATTCAGCGAGTATATAGACAGAGCGTCTTTGATCTCTCGTATCAGCAAGAATAATCTCGTTAAAATCGAGGTCAGAGAGAGTTATATCAAGATAGAGAGTAATTCCGAGATCGGAAATCTGAATGAGTCTTTGCCCGCGAGAGTGGAAGGAAAGGATAATATCATTTGCTTTAACGGCAAGTATCTCCAGGACTTCCTTTCTGTCATCGAAGACGAGTTTATCAAGATGAATATCAAAGCGTCCAGCGCGCCGTGCGTCTTTACACAGGTGGATCGTGACGATTATTTATTCCTCGTGCTTCCTATGCGCGTAGTGGGATAAAATGAAAGTAGAAAAGGTAGTTCTCGAGAATTACAGAAGTTACAGTCAAGCAGAAATTACTTTCCGTGATGGGTTAAATGTCATATGCGGTCCGAATGCGATCGGCAAGACGAACCTCATGGAAAGTATTTTTGTATCCGCGATAGGGCGTTCTCCGCGCACGAAAAACGAGAAAGACCTTATCAAGATGGGAGAGGACAGAGCTTATATTCATCTCAGCCTCGAAAAGAAATACAGAAGCCATACGATCAACGTGGAAATAGACCGCTCGGAAGGAAAGAAGATGAATGTAGACGGCGCGAAGATATCCCGTCTCGGCGAGCTCCTCGGTCTGCTCACGGTCGTTTATTTTTCTCCGGATGAGCTTAAAATGATCAAAGAAGCGCCGCAAGAGAGAAGACGCTTTATAGATCTCTCTCTTTCGCAGGAAAATAAGGCGTATTACCTTTCTCTTTCCAAATATAATAAACTCCTCTTACAACGGAATAAACTCATCAAACAGGTGGATTTCGCCGAGTTTTCGCAGACGGCGTATATTTGGGAGACGCAGCTTGCGGACGCCGCCGCGGATATCATCGAAAGAAGGCGTTCCTTTATCGAGAAAATAGGCAGGATCGCAGATAAATACCATCGAGAGATCGCAGGGGCGGGAGAGGATCTTACGCTCACCTACGAGCCTTGTAGCGAATGTGAGACGCAAGAGGAGATCAAGGAGGATCTTTTAAAACGTCTTGAGGAAAGCCAAAAGAAAGATTATGAGCTCGGCTATACGACGGTGGGGCCTCATCGCGAAGATTTCAATATTTCCTGCAAAGGGATCGATCTCAGAAAATTCGGTTCGCAGGGACAGCAGCGGACCGCCGCGCTTTCCATAAAACTCGCCGAGATCGAGTATTATCACAATGAGTCGGGGGAGAAGCCCGTGCTTTTACTTGACGACGTCTTAAGCGAGCTGGACGAAAAACGCCGCGCCGCGCTTTTGGAAGCGACGAAAGGCACGCAAACGATCATTACTTGCACGGAATTTACGGATGGCGAATGTGACCACCTTATCAAAATCAACGAGATTATAGAAAAATAAACAAGGTAATATTAAAGAAAATCACAAAAACCGCGATTTTATTGTGGATAACCCTGAAAAATTTTTCAAAAAGTATTTACTTTTATAATATCTATAATATATAATATATATTATTATATACGCGCGCGTGCCTGCGCGCACACATACACACACGTATATCATTTATAAAATGACGGAGGGAAAAATGGAAAGAAATAATTCCTACAACGAAGACGCCATACAAGTGCTCGAAGGATTAGAGCCTGTTCGGGTGCGCCCGGGCATGTATATCGGCTCTACGGACGAAAGGGGACTGCATCACTTGGTCTCCGAGATCGTGGATAACAGCATCGACGAAGCGCTCGCCGGGTACTGCACGGATATCTACGTCGTGATCAATCCCGACGGAAGCGTCTCCGTGGAGGATAACGGACGCGGCATTCCGACGGGTTTCAAAAAGTCGGAAGGAAAGTCCGCCGTGGAAGTCGTTTTGACGAAGCTTCATGCGGGCGGTAAGTTCGGCGGCTCGGGCTATACGATCTCGGGCGGTCTGCACGGCGTGGGTCTTTCGGTCGTGAACGCCCTTTCGGAATGGCTGGTCGTGGAGATCTGCCAGAATGGGCACGTTTATAAGCAGGAATATAGCCGCGGCAAGCCGCAGTACGATCTCAAAGTCGTCGGAGACAGCGACAAGACGGGCACGAAGGTCACCTTCTTCCCTGATAAAGAGATCTTCGAGACCATCATCTTTAAATACGAGGTCTTGAAGCACCGTTTGCGCGAGCTGGCGTATCTCAATAAGGGTCTTCATATCAATATCAAAGATCTCCGTCCCGAGACCCCCATCGAAGATGATTTCCGCTATGAGGGCGGCATCATCCATTTCGTTGAGGATTTGAATTCCGCGCATGAGAAGCTCTTCTCCGAGATCGTTTATTTCGATGAGAAGATCGACACCAGCGAAGTGGAGATCGCGCTCCAATACAATGAGACGTACAGCGAGACCGTTTTCGCGTACGCGAATAACATCAATACCGAAGAGGGCGGCACGCATTTGGACGGCTTCAAAGCGGCGCTCACGCGTATCATCAATGATTACGGTCATAAGATGAATATCCTGAAGGACTCCGAGAAGCTCTCGGGCGAAGACGTCAGAGAAGGTCTGACCGCCGTCATCAATGTCAAGCTCACGAACCCGCAGTTCGAAGGACAGACCAAGACTAAGCTAGGCAATAGCGAGATGCGTACCATCGTCTCCCGCGTCTTGACGGAATGCCTCGGCACGTATATGGAAGAGCATCCGAAGGAGAGCAAAGATCTCGTCCTTCGCTCCATCAATGCGCAGAAGGCGAAAGAAGCGGCGCGCAAAGTGCGCGATGAGACGAGGCGCAAAGGTTTTCTCGAGAATACGACCCTCCCCGGAAAGCTCGCGGACTGCACGGAAAAAGACGCCTCCAAATGCGAGATCTTCCTCGTCGAGGGTGATTCCGCAGGCGGCAGCGCAAAGTCCGGCAGAGACCGCCGTTTCCAAGCGATATTGCCGCTCCGCGGTAAGATCCTGAATGTGGAGAAGGCGAGGCTGAATCACGTCCTTGAGAATGAAGAGATCAAGTCCATGATCACGGCGTTCGGCGGCGGCATAGGCGAAGAATTCAATGTGGAGAAGATCCGCTATGACAAGATCATCTGCATGACCGATGCCGACGTGGACGGCAGCCATATCCGCATCTTGATGTTGACCTTCTTCTTCCGTTTTATGCGTCCGCTCATCGAGGAAGGGCATGTCTATATCGCCCAGCCCCCGCTCTATAAAGTGTCCAAAGGCAAGGACGAGAGATATTTCTATAACGACGACGATCTGAATACCTATCTCGATTCGCTCGGCAGAAAGGGATATGAGATCCAGCGTTATAAAGGTCTCGGTGAGATGGATCCCGAACAGCTTTGGGAGACCACGATGAGCCCCGAGTCGAGGATCCTTTTGAAGGTGCGCCTCGAGGACGCGATCAAAGCGGACGAGACCTTTACCATCCTGATGGGCGAACAGCCCGAGCTTCGTCGTCAGTTCATCGAAGAGAACGCGAAACTCGTCGCAGAGCTCGACATTTAATGAGGTGAGTTATGAAAGAGAAAGAGATCATACACGGAGATATCATCGATAATACCAAGATCGTCGAGGTTGGCTGCGAGAGTGAGATGAAGAAATCCTTCATTTCCTATGCGATGGCGGTCAATGTCAGCCGCGCCATTCCCGACGTGCGCGACGGTTTGAAGCCCGTCCATCGCCGTATTCTTTACGCGATGAATGAGATCGGGCTCACGCCGGACAAGCCCTTTAAGAAATGCGCGACCATCGTCGGTGACGTGCTCGGCAAATATCACCCGCACGGCGATAGTTCCGTTTACGACGCGCTGGTGCGTCTCGCGCAGAATTTCTCCATCAATATGCCCCTTGTGGACGGCCACGGAAACTTCGGCTCCGTGGACGGCGATCCCGCCGCAGCGTATAGGTACACCGAGGCGAGGATGAGCAAGATGGCGCTCGAGATGCTCCGCGATATCGACAAAGAAACCGTGGATTTTTATCCGAATTTCGACGATACGCGTATGCAGCCCGAGGTCTTGCCTTCTCGCTATCCGAATCTTCTCGTGAATGGATCCGACGGTATCGCCGTCGGTATGGCGACGTCCATCCCGCCGCATAACCTCTCGGAAGTCATCGACGCCACCTGCGCGCTCATTGACGACCCCGACATCGACATTTTGGATCTTCTGAAATACGTCCCCGCGCCGGACTTCCCGACGGGCGCTTTGATCCTCGGCAGTCAGGACGTCAGGAATGCGTATCTCACGGGCAGAGGCAGCTGTATCCTCCGCGCAAAGACCGAGATCGAGGAATATAATAACGGCACGAGAAGCCGCATCGCGGTCACCGAGATCCCGTATCAGGTAAATAAAGCGAAGCTCATCAAGACCATCGCCGACCTCGTGAAGGACAAGAAGATCGAAGGTATCTCGGACATCCGAGACGAGTCCGACCGCGTGGGCATGCGTTTCGTCATCGACATCAAGCGCGACGCGAATGCGCAAGTCGTTTTGAATATGCTCTTTAAGCATACAGAGCTTCAAAAATCGGTGAGTATGATCTTCCTCGCCTTGGACGACGGCACGCCGAAGATCATGAATCTGAAAGAGATCCTTTCCGCCTATGTCAAGCATCAGCAGGACGTCGTGGACAGGCGCACCAAATTTGATCTTGCGAAAGCGGAGGATAAGAACCACATTTTGAGCGGCCTTGTCATCGCGTTGCAGAATATCGACGAAGTCATCGCCATCATCCGTTCCGCAAAAGACAGAGCGGAGGCGCAAGGGAAGCTCATGGCGGCTTTCGACCTCAGCGACAAGCAAGCGAACGCCATTCTCGACATTCGTCTGCATAGGCTCACCTCGATGGAAGTGAATAGCCTCGTCGCGGAGATGGAAGAGACGGAGAAGAATATCGCTTATTACAAGAGCATTCTCGCGGATCCCGCCCTGCGTGACGGCATCATCAAGGAAGAGATGCTCGAGATCAAGCGTAAGTTCGGCACGGAGAGAAAGAGCGAGATCACCTATGCTTACAGCGGGCTGAACCTCGCGGATATGATCGCGAGAGAGGACGTCGTGATCTCCACCACCCATTTCGGCTATGTCAAGCGCGTGCCTTTGAAGGAATATCGCTCGCAACATCGCGGCGGCGTGGGCGTGACGGCGCATAAGCCGAAAGACGAGGATTTCGTGACGGACATCTTTACTTGCTGTACGCATGACGATCTCTTCTTCTTTACGAATTTCGGCAGGGCATATGTCATCAAGGCGTTCGAAGTGCCCGAAGCGGCGCGCACCGCGAGAGGCAGAGCCATCGTGAATCTCCTCCAGCTGATGGAAGGCGAGAAGATCACGACGGTGCTCCCCGTGACCGAGGCGCAGGGCAGAGACGGAAACCTCGTCCTTGCCACCAAGCTCGGCAAGATCAAGCGCACGGCGCTCTCCGAATTCGCCAGCGTGAGGCGTACGGGTAAGATCGCCATCGCTTTGAATGAGGGCGACGAACTCATCAGCGCGCAGCTCACGATGGGCGGCGAAGAGCTCATTATGGCGTCCAGCCTCGGAAAGTGTATCCGCTTTAAGGAAGACACCGTCCGCTTGATGGGCAGAACGGCGGCGGGCGTTCGCTCGATGAAGATCGGAGAGGATGATTATATCGTGAATATGGAAGTCATCCATGAAGGGGACGAAGTCTTGACCGTGACGGAGAATGGTTACGGCAAGCGTACGGATATCGAAGAGTATCGCGTGCAGGGCCGCGCGGGCTCCGGCATCAAGGCGGGCACCTTCAATGAGAAGACGGGACGCATCGCGGCACTGAAGACGGTGAAGGTGGAGGGCGACCTTATGCTCATCACCGAGAGCGGCGTCATCATCCGCACGCATATCGACGAGATCAGCAAGATCGGAAGAGCGGGACAAGGCGTCAAGATCATGGCGGCGGGCAAGCTGAATAGCAAAGTCGTCGGCGTCGCCTTGACCGAGCGTTACGAAGAAGAGGAAGAGTACGTCGAAGGCGAAGAAACACAAGCGGAAGGCGCGGATACGCAGACGGAAGCGCCCGTCGAAGCGGAGAACAAAGAAGAATAAGCTTTCGGGCGCAAAATACAAAAGATAAAATCGGGTGGGGTCCTTTGCTTTCGGCGGGGATCTCATTCTTTTTTCGCAAAAAACAGAGAAGGAAAAAGCGCTTGATCGGGGAATTATCGGGAGGAAGGCGGGGGTGCCGAAAAAAGAGTAAAATTTTTTTTGAAAAACGGCAATTTTTTTGCAGAAAAGCTATTGACAGCCTCTTTTTCTTATGTTAGAATAATTAGGCTGTCTCTAAGAGGCGGCATCGTAGCTTCACAACAGAATAGATTAGCAAGAAAATTAAAGCAAGTGATTTCCGTCAATTCATAATTTATTATGAGTTTTGAGAGCTTCCCGAGAGGGAAGCGTAAAACCAAGATTAAACTTGAGAGTTTGATCCTGGAACAGAACGAACGCTGGCGGAATGGATTAGCCATTCAATTCGAACGAAGTAGCAATACTTAGTGGCGCAAGGGTGAGGAACGCGTGAGTGACCTACCCGCAAGTTTGGAACAGCTCCTGGAAACGGGAATTAATACTGGATGTGATCATGAAGCTGCATGGTTTCATGATTAAAGCAGCAATGCGCTTGCGGATGGGCTCGCGTCCCATTAGCTAGTTGGTGAGTTAACGTACCACCAAGGCCATGATGGGTAGCTGGTCTGATAGGACGACCAGCCACACAGGGACTGAGAACTGCCCAGTCTCATACGG
>JAGCXI010000065.1 GCA_017961365.1 Clostridia bacterium | reverse complement strand
GAATACGAGATCAAGTCGGAAGCAACGGAGCTCGCTCTCTCCGACGAACTCAAAAAGATCGGGAGCAGCGCAGCGGACGTGGACTTCGGCTCCAACGAAAATAAGATCCGCTCGCTCGTGACTTATCTTGAAAATCGGCTGGCTTCCGATACCCCTTCGAGAAGCGACTATTCCAAAGTCAGACGGGACGTTTATCAGGATGAAAACGGAAATCCCGTCACCATCGAATATGATTATCAAACGGTGATGAAACACCTGATGGGAATGATCTTTTCGGGAGAGCTCTCGGGAATCAACGCGGAAAACTTGGCGGAGAATCTCTCCGTCTTCGCTTCCTCCGTCTATTCCCTTGCCGACGCGGTGAAAGGCGAAGACACGGACGACGCAGTGACGGTGGCGACGAATTACCATCGCGCCGCGCAGGGAGTCCATAACGTGGTGAACGGACTGATCGATGGCGCCGTGAGCTTGACCGACATCGACTTTTACGCCTTACTGCGCTTAGCGGGTCCCCTGATGCTGGACGCAACTTACGAAGCGGAAGACGACCCCCAATTCGACGTCGCGGGATACATCTATCCCACGATCGATCTGGCGCAGTCTTTCGGAAATCTCAGCTATCCCCATCATTTCGACGCAGTCATCGCAAGGCTCAAGACCTTGGCGCCTCAGCCGAAAGCAACCTCCTTTGCCATCACCCTTGCCGAGCCGAAAGCCGAAGACGCTTCTTCCCTGATGCCCCAAGCCTTTGCCGCGGGGATCGAAGGCCTCGGCATGTCTTGGCTCTCCGCAAAGAAAACCGGCTGGAATACAAGCGCAGAAACCCTGCAAAGCGGCATGCTCTATTATCTTGAGGCAACAATAGAGGTGGTCGGGCATCTTGCCATGGATGACTTCAAAATCACGATCAACGGCAAAGACCCGATCGAAATGACGAGCGGATACAAAGATGGCGCGTGTCTCGTCTCCTTCCGCTGGGAATTCTCCGTCGGCACCCCCGAAAAGGTGACGCTGCATTTTGAATCGGGACGCACGTCGGACGTCACCATAACCCCTGCCGTAATGCTCGTCGATCGAGGCAAGATGTTGAAATACATTGCAAGACCCGAGATGGAGAAAAACGTCTCCGAAGAGGGCAAGAAATACCTTTTCGCGGATTGGAAAGACGAGAGCGGCGCCGCTTTGGATGAGATCACGGCGAAAGAAGACTGCACCCTTTCCGCCCATTGGATCCAAATCATCGATGAGGTTGCCCTGCTTTTCAATACCCCCGTCCTCGGAGGCGAAGCAAAACTCCCCTCCTTCCCCGAAGACGCGCCTTACATCTTATCGGAATACCATATCACCGATGAGGATTATAAAGAGACCGACCTCGACGAGGTGACGACGCGGGCGGGCGAATATCATCTGACCATCTTCTTCATGGCGATCGAAGGCAGGTCCGTCTTCGCCGAAGAGACCGTCACGTATGAAGAGGACGATTGGGAAGAAACGGTCTATGCCGGCACAGTGCTCCTCAACGGAGAGATCTATGACGACAGCTATTATGAGTCGGTGGAAGGGATCCCCTTCCTCTCCGTCTATATCGCCTTCACCGTTGCATGATGAATGACGAGACAAAAATGATCGCGGCGAAGCCCGCTTCCATAGAAGCAGCGCCTTCCTCTGATCGACGCTACGAACTGGACCTCTTGAAGGTGGTGGCGATCATCGGGATGATCATTTGCCACGCCGTTTATATGCTCGGCGCGCATCACGAAAGCTATGCGACGGACGTCGCTTATTTCGTGGGGGATTATATCTTCGGCTCTTATCTCGCCGTGGCGCATGCTTTTATGTTCGCAATGGGCGTCGGAGTGGTTTTTTCCAAGAAAAATAAGCCTTCCGATCTCGTGAAACGCGGCATCTTCATTTACCTCGCGGGCTTCGTCCTGAATTTCTTTCGCTATGGGATCTATGCCTTGCTCGACGGACTCATCGAAGGACAATTCCCGGAAGAAACCGTTTATGCTTTCCTCGTCCAAGACATCTTCCATTTTGCGGGACTCGCCTTGATCTTCACCGGCGCTTTGAAAGCGCTGAAGCTGAAAGAATGGCATATCCTCCTGATCGGCGTCGCGCTTTCCATGATCGGCGCTCCCCTCGCCTTTTCCTTTAACGGACATCCCGCGCTGAATTATATCCTCGGGCATTTTGTCGTCACGACGGAAGATGACTCCACCTTCGCCTTCTTGCATTGGTACGTTTTTGTGGGGTTCGGACTGTTTTTCGGTCGGCTCTTGCAAGAAACGGAGGATAAAGATCGATTGTATCGCATCCTTCTTTTCGTCTCCGCCCCCATAATGATCCTTTATATCGTGCTGAGCTGCGTCTTCGGCGCGATGTTCCTCACGAAAAACGGCTGGTATTATGCCGTCAGTCTGCCGGAAGCGATCGGGCTTTTGAGCATCGATATGACCCTGCTTTCCGCCTTTTATTTCCTGACGAAGAAGTTGCCGAAGGAAAAGCTCTCCGTCCCTGTCGAAATGAGCAAAAACCTCACGCCGATTTATTGTGCGCAGTGGTGCGTGATCGGATTTGCAGACTCTGTCTTTTGCTATCTTTTGGGATTCGTCATTCCGTATTGGGCGGAATACCTCTTCGGCGTCGCCCTGATCTTCTTGTGTTATTGGATCGCGAAAGGTTGGCGATTTTTGCAAAGAAAACGCAGAGAAAGGAAGGCGAAAAAAGCCGCCTTGCAAGATGGCGTCGAATAAAAGTGCTCTCTTCAATCCCGAATTTTCCCGCAAAAAAAGCAGTCCGATGACTGCTTTTTTTACAAAGATAGGAAAATCTTCTTCGGGATCTTATTTCTTTTCCGCAGCGAAGCGCTTCACTTCCTGCGCCGCGCTTTCCGCCGCTTGGCGGGTGCGGCAGATCTCTCCGTAATACGTGGCGCGGAGCTCTGCGGCGCGGAGCACGAAACGGAAACGCCCGTTCTTATCCGCATCGACGCGGAAACTGCCGAGCCGAACCGCCTTTTTGAAAGCGGTCAAAGCCTTCTTTGCGCCCTGCTCGGAGGCGCATTCCTCGCTCTTAAAGAGCGCTTTCCCCTCTTTGGACGTCAAAACGAAATAATATTCGCCCTCTTCGGAAAGGATCTCGCATTTCCCCTCGAAAGGAGCTTCCTCCTCTTCTATCGCGGGCGCTGCCGCCTCCTTCGGCGGCTCTTCTTTTAAAACTTCTTCGCGCGTCTCCTCGGGGAGCGCTCCCTCTTCGGGCTGCGCGGTCTCTGCGGGGAGGACTGCCGTCTCTTCTTGCAAAGGCGCTTCGGGCGACGCGACAGGCACTTCCTGTACTGCGGGGGTCTCGGAGACCACCTCTTCCTGCGGCGCGGGAAGGACCTCTTCCGCAGGCGTGAGCATTTCTTTCTGCTCGGAGATCGCTTCTTTCTCGGAAGTCTCCGCGGGAAAGCTCTCCGCTTGGGTCTCGGGAAGGCATTTTTCCTCGGGGACTGCTTCTTCCACCGCGGGGGCATCCTCTTCTTTCGACATAACCGCCGCCTCGGGGAGAATCTCGGGCGACACTTCTTCCTCTTTTGGAGCTTCCGCCACTTCCCGTCCTTTCTCCTCTGCCGCCTCGGCGGGCGCTTCGGCTTTTTCCGCAGACTTTGCCTTTTTCTTTTTGCCGGGCATAAGGAAGATCACGAGCAAAAGCGCCGTCAAAAGCACCAAGCCCAGAAGCGAGAGGAAAAGATTATTTACAAAAAGCGTGCTGCCCGAAAAGAATTCCGGAAGCCCGATCTTCTCCGCAAGCCCTGAGAAAAATCCATTCAACGCCGTCATGCCGATCCCCCGTCAAAAAAGGCTCGCCTGCTCCTTACGCCTTCTTGCGCTTCTTCCCGGGCACGAGCACGATCACAAGCACGAGCGCGATGACCACGACAAGACCGACGAGCGCGAGGAAAAGATTATTCACGAAAAGCGTGCTGCCCGAAAAAAATTCGGGAAGACCCATTTTCTCCGCAAGCCCTGCAAAAAACTCATTCAATGCTGTCATTTCGACCCCTTTACGCGCAAAAACGCGCGTCTCTTCTTATTATTTAGATGATACTATATTTCTCGTGATTTGTAAAGTTTTATTTAAAAAGGTTCTCCTTGAAAAAGGTATCGCGAAAAAGGGAAAAACGTGTTATAATAAATATTTGAAGGGATCATATCCCGAAAAGGACAGGAAATGGAAACGATCATCGGCGACAGCGAAAAGGACATCCGAAGAGCGGCGACGCTCCTCCACGAAGGGGGGCTCGTGGCGTTCCCCACCGAGACGGTCTATGGGCTCG
>JAGCXI010000064.1 GCA_017961365.1 Clostridia bacterium | reverse complement strand
TTCCGCAAGCTCGAAGATCACTTCCTCGTCTTCCTCTTCCTTTTCCGCTTCGGCGATGGCTTTCTCCGCCTCCTCCGCCTTCATCACGCTCTCGATCTCCTTCACGAGACCTTTCACGATGAGCGCCTCCGTCTCCTCATAAGGAAGCTCGGCGGCGTAATCCGTTTTTTCGCGTTCTTTTGGGGTGAGCGCGGCGGCTTCCGCGATCTCCGAAATAAGCTTCTTCGCTTTGCGAAGGGCAAGGTCGCTCCTGACCCGTATCATCATCGGGCAAGCGGCATAAGACTTGATCGCGGAGACGTCGAGATGATGATAAACATTCTCCTCATATGCTGCGGGGTCGAGGGCAAGATACAATGAAAGCGTGCGACCGCGCACTTTGACAAGGAGAAACGTCTTGCGACCGAGATAAAAAGAATCGCCTTTCCAAGAGATACGGGAACGCATCCCGAGGGAGAGACAATGATTCTTGATCTCGCTGTAATAGGACTTCGCCGCTTCATTCTGTATGATGCGCGCGATGAAACTGCGATCGTATCGAACGACCGTCACGTAACCGTCTTTGACTTCGCCTTTGATGGCGATGGAAACAAATTTCTTATCCATGCTTCCTCTCCTCGTTTGCTTTCTTAGATTATAACGCATTTTTATGAAAAATGCAATGCCGCATACCCCACCGCACACAGCGTTTAAACGGCGCGTTCGCGCCCTACCTCTTTTAGGAGGAAATCATTCCGCAGAATGTAGCCGCGACCCTTTATACCTTCCGATCGAAAGCATAGCTTTCCGCGTCGAAGATCGCCCGCTCGATCTTCTCAAGACGGCTCGGAAAAGCGGCGCGCAGCTTCTCGCATTCTTTTTTCACGTCGGTATTCGACACCGTCATATTGTCCGAACAGATCGCGATCCGTAAGCCCTCGTCGAGGAAGCGCGCGACGGGATGCCGCTCTATCGACGAGACCGCGCTCGTCTGGACGTTACTCGTCGGACACACTTCGAGGACGATGCCCTCCCGCTTGATGCGTTGCAACAATTCTTCATCCTTTACGGCGCTTACGCCGTGACCGATACGCTTGGCGCCGAAGTCGAGCGCCGCTCTGACGCTGTCCGCGCCCGCCGCTTCGCCCGCATGAACGGTGACGTTCAATCCAAAACGGGAAGCGAGAGAAAAGACCTCTTTATATCCTTCCGTCGGATACAAAGCTTCCGCGCCCGCAAGATCCACGCCGACCACGCCTTTCCCGCGCCATTCCGCGGCGAGTTCCATCACGCTTATATTCTCTTTTTCCGCATGTCCGCGCATCGCGCAAAGCAGGAGTCCCAAGGGGATCTTCGTCTCGGAAAGTCCCTTGACTGCCCCTTGGACGATCTCCCGCATCGTCGCGCCGCCGAGAAGGTGAAGCGCGGGCGCAAAGCGGATCTCGGCGTAAGAACATCCGCAAGCAAAGAGACGCTCCGAGAGGGATCGAAGGGCGAAAGCGATGCTCTCCCCGCTCTGCAAAAGCGAGACGGGAAGATGAAATTTTTCGAGATAATCATTGAGCGTACCTACCCCCGAATAGGTGAGATAGGAAAAAAGGACGTCCTTCTCTTTCGTCGGGAGCGGGGCGCCCGTCATCTCGGATAAAGTCAAGACGTCTTCGACGGAAAGCGAGCCGTCCAAATGGCAATGCAATTCGATCATAAAGCGATCTCTCGAAGGGGCTTGCCCGAGAGCGAGAAAAGCGTCAGCTTATCCTCATCGAGCAGGAGAAAGCTCGCCTCCGTGCCCCCTTTCGGGAGGCTGAGCGAGCCGGGATTCGCGATGATGAGATCCCCGCGCTTTTCGATAAGCCCCGTATGGAAATGTCCGTAAAGGAAGAGGTCATACTTCCCTTTGGGAAGATGCTCCGGGTCGTAATGATCTCCGTGCGTGCAAAAGATCTTCTTTCCGCCCTCTTCGACTTCCAAGAAAGGCGCGAATGTAAAGTTTGAAACCGTCTGATCCACGTCGCTGTCGCAATTTCCTTTGACGACGAGCAATCGATCCGCTTTTTCATTCAAAAGCTCCGCCACCTTCAAGGGCGCATATCCCTCCGGAAGGGGGTTCCGTATGCCGTGATAATAGAGGTCGCCGAGCAAGATGTATTTCTCCGCGCCGCATTTCTCCGCGAGATAAAAGAAAGCCTCCGCGGCGGGATAAGACCCGTGGATATCCGAAGCGACGGCGATCTTCATACTTCTTCCGCAGGGCTGTCCTCTTTCCCCGCGATCATGCGAAGCGCCTTATAATACCCCTCGAAGCCGAGCCCCGTGATGCGGCGTTTCGCGACGAGCGACACATAGCTGACTTTGCGGAAGTCCTCGCGCGCGTCCACGTCGGTAAGATGGACTTCATAGGTGGGGATCGCTACGGCTTTCAAAGCGTCCAAGATCGCGACGGAGGTATGCGTATATGCGCCGGGATTGATGACGATGGCGTCATACTTCCCGAGGGCGCGCTGAATATACGTGACGATCTTGCCCTCTTCATTGGACTGCAGGCATCTCACCTTCAGACCGAGCGCTTTCGCCTCCGCCTTGATGCCTTTCACCAGCGCGGCATAGCTCTTGTCGCCATAAAGCAGCGGCTCGCGAATGCCGAGCATATTCAGATTTACTCCGTTGATGACGAGGACTTTCATATCATCTTCTCCTTCTCGAGGATCGCCATGACGGCGTCTTCGACGCTTCCGTTATTTCGGATGCGGATATCTGCGGCGGCTTCATAAAGCGGCGCGCGTTCACGATATAAAGCCTCTATCTTCCCGCCCTGCGAAAGGGGTCTCCCCTCCGACGAGAGCAAAGAAAGATCCCGCTCCACATAGACGATGATCCCAGGTTGCTTGAGGTTCAGCAGGTTTCTTTCGGATTTCACCGCGCCGCCCCCCGTGGAAAGGATGACGCCATGCAGCTTAGAGGCTTCGGCGATGATTTCGCTCTCATAAGCGCGGAAGACAGCCTCCCCTTCCTTCGCGAATATCTCGGGGATGGCGCCGTGCTTTTTCACGATCTCCTCGTCCGTATCGATACAACGCTTGCCCGTCTTCGAGGAAAGCCCCCTCCCGATCGTGGTCTTGCCGCAAGAGGGCATCCCGATAAGGACGACATTTCGATCCTCCGAAAGGATCTCTTTGACGATGCGCTCGATGACGCTTCGCTCGGGGAGCGTCCCCGTAAATTTCTCCGCGCTGTAATACGCCTGTCCGACGAGCATATCCAATCCCGTCGCCACTTTGAGTCCGCGCGCCTCCGCCTGCAAAACGAGGCGTGTCTTGAAAGGATTATAGATCACTTCCTGCACGCCTTCGAGCGCGGGAAAAAGCGAAAGATCGACAAGGCAATCCTCATTGGAGGGAAAAGTCCCCACGGGCGTCGTATTGATGATGTACTGTGCGTCTTTATGATTCCCGATATTCTGATAGGTATCTTCGCCGCTGCGGCTGATCTTCCGTATCTCCTTTGCGCCCGCCTTCTCCGCGAGGTACGCCGCCGTGGAGGAGGTATTCCCCGTGCCGAGGATCAGCACTTTCTTCCCGGCAAGAGACATCCCCGAGCGCTCCAGCGCGTATTCCATCCCGCGGATATCCATATTATATCCGACGAGCTTCCCCTCTTCTTCCATCACGAGATTCACCACGCCGAGGCGTTTTGCCTCCTCCGTGATCTCGTCGATATACTCCATAACTGCGCTTTTATAAGGGATGGTGACATTGAAACCTTTATATTTGCGGGCGCGCACAAAGGAAGCGAGCTCCCCTTCTTTCACTTCGGTGAGATCGTAATCATAGCCGAGCTTATTATGCACGACTTTGGAATAGCTGTAATTCAGCCTCTTTCCGATCAAGCAATAGTCCGCCATCTCATTCCACTCCGAAATACTTCGCGAGATCTTGACATTTCACTTCCGTCAGACGGCATTTCCCGATCCCTTCGATGGTGACGAGAGTGATGACGTCCCCGCTCCTCTTTTTATCCGCGAGGAAATGTGGCAAAAGATCTTCTACGGGGTCCAAAGAAAGATCCAGATCGCAGGCGCTAAGCAGGGCAAGGATCTCCTCTCCCTCCTTTGGATCGAGCTCTCCCCTCTCCAAAGCGAGCTTGGTCATCTCCTTCACGCCGTACGCCACTGCGACTCCGTGAGGCACAGCGAAAGACGTGAGGATCTCCACCGCATGCGCGATGGTATGTCCGAGATTCAAAAACTTGCGGCTTCCCCCCTCGCGCTCATCCTCTTCCACGATGCGACGCTTCGCCTCCACGGAAAGACGGACGAATTCTTCGAGAGTGTCGCTCGTCAGCCCTTTTTTCAAGATCTCGAAGATGCGTCCTCCTTCCAAAACGGCGTATTTCACGCCCTCTCCGAGCCCGTTTTTGATCTCTTCATAGGGAAGGGTGCGGAAGGCGGCGGTGTCGCAAAGCACGAGATCAGGCTGATAAAAAGCGCCCACGAGATTTTTCCCCTGCGGCAGGTCCACGGCGGTCTTCCCGCCCACGGAAGAATCGATCGCCGCGAGGAGAGACGTAGGCAGATTTACAAAATGCACGCCGCGCATATAGGTGGCGGCGACGAAACCCGTAAGATCCCCCACGACCCCTCCGCCGAGCGCAAGAAGGGTATCCCTTCGCGTAAAGCCCTCTTCCGCGAGGAAAGAGAGAATGCGCCCGTATTCGATGAGGTTCTTGGACTCTTCGCCCGCGTCGAAAACGTAGGTCGACACTTCATAGCCGTGATAAGTGAGAACGTCCGAGACTTCCTCGCCGTAAAGCGGCATGACATTACTGTCCGAGATCACGGCGACTTTCCCTTTGATGCCGAGCGCGGAGAGGTATTCCCCGAGCTTCGCGATGCCGCCCCGCTCGATGACGACGTCATATTCTTTGGATGCTTTCACACGTACGATACTCATATTTCACTCCCCGTCCAATGCCTTGCGGACGCTCCGTCCGATCTCCGTCAAATAACGGAATCCCGTCTCGAGATGCTCTTCCGGCACTTGCTCGAAATTTACTTCAAAATTGATATTTCCCCGATATCCGACCTTTTTCAAAGCGGCAAAGACTTCGTGAAAAGGCAGGTTCCCGCAATAAGGCGGCGTATGATCGTCGCGCGCGCCCGTATTATCGTGGAGGTGCAAGGCAAGGAGCTTCTCCCCGAGCGTCTCGACCATTGCGGGGATATCCTCTCCCGTGATATTCGCATGCCCGGTATCGAGGCAAACCCCAAAAGAATCTCCGAGAAGATCGACGGCGCGGCGAAGCTCTTCTCCCGTGGAATAAATGGTGGGATAGAGCCGCTTATAGCCGTCCGGCTCCACTGCTTTCGCAAACATATTTTCGAGAAGACCTTTCACCCCCGTCTCTCGCAAAACGGGCGCAACGGCGCGAAAAATTTCAACATTCAGATCGAAGCATTCTTGCCTGCGCCTATCGCCGTAACAACCCCCGAATTTCACGGGATGCATCACGACGCCCTCCGCACCGAGGATCTTCGTCACCCGAATGGAATCCGCATAAGCGCGAATGATCTCTTCCATATTGCTCTCTTCCAGATAACAGAAAGGCGCATGGGTCTGCCCGATGACCAGTCCCTCTTTCTCCGCGGCGCGGCGGATCACGGCGCATCTCTCCTCGAGCGTGCCCTCTCCCACGAGATAACACGTCATCTTATGCACATATTCATAGAGCGGGAAATCGACAGCTTCCGCCCCTGCGCGTGCCAAAAGCTCGAAGCTGCGCGCCAAAGGAAGCCTGTCGATATAACCGTAACCGCTGATACTGACCTTTCTCATAAGTTTATTATAATAAATGCCCTCCCTCTTCGTCAAGGAAGAGAGGATATTTCAATATTTCGCGCGCTCGCGCGGGTCTTCCTCTCCCACGAAAAAAACTTTCTTTTCGCCGTATAGAAAAGCACACCCCGTCCATAATCAATGTGACGGAGGTATGATATGGAAAAGTCAAAGAAAGTAAAGAACGCGAAATTCGCGGCATTTATCAAGAAAAACTTATACTTAATACTTATGATCGTCTGCGTGATCGCCATCGCCACGATGGTAGCGGTCACTTACGCGACCAAACAGCACAGCACGGACGGCGTCGTGGACGCGAGCGTGGACGTCCCGACGGACACCTCTTCGGAGCCTTCCGAACCGACGGGACCTTCCGAGCCTTCGGAGCCCTCTGAGCCGACGGGCACTCCGGAAGAGGCAGAGCCGACCGTAACGGAGGAGATCGTCTTCTGCATGCCCGCGGAGGGAGAAGTCGTTGGGGTCTTCTCGAATGACACCCTCGTCTATAACGCCACGCTGAATCAATGGAGCACTCACGAAGCATATGACCTCGCGGCGGAAGTGGGCACGGAGGTGAAATGCGTCTTCGACGGCACGGTGAAGAGCGTCACGTCCAGCGTCCTTCGCGGCACGGAGGTGGTCATCGAGCATAAGGACGGACTCACGAGCGTTTACAGCCTGCTCGGAAGCGACGTCACGGTCAGCGCGGGACAGGCGGTCAAGAAAGGAGACGTCATCGGCTGTATCGCCGAAAGCGGCACCTTCGAGAAGCATAAAGGCCCTCACCTGCATTTCGAGCTCCGCGACGCAAACGGCGAAAAGATCGATCCTATGCAATATTTCGAAGTGGGCAATAAATGATCGCATAAAATTCGATCTCAAAAAAAAGAGCAGGTGCGTTTGGTGCCTGCTCTTTTACCTTGAAAACCCGATTAAAAAAAATGCTCATTCGCCTTGGGCTGCCTCGGGAGGCGTCTCCTCTTTCTCTTCTTCGGGCGCAGTTTTCCCTACTTCGCCCGCGCGAGCGCGCAATAAAACTGAACCGATTTCATTTGCGATCTCCAACGCAAATGATTTCCCGCTATACTCTTTTTCGACCTCGATCACACAAGCATTACATTGTCTTTCGTAAACTTTGATCTTCAAAGCGGTTCTCATCATATATTCTTGCTTCTTTTTGATCAAAAACGAAAGTAAGAATATGACCAGAGCTACACCGATAAGAACGCCGCCAACTGTCATATTCCAAGCAAAAAGGACGACCAAAGCGGCAAAGAATATGATCGCTGCTATGACGATCAACAGAATCTTCTTCGGATCGGTCTTCAAAGGGAGCGGATAGCGCGACGTTTGATAGCTCGTATCGATCTTGTTGACATCGGAAAGCAAAATGTCATTCTGCACAAAAGTATCCCCTACGACAAAGCGTCGCACCACCCTTTGATTCGTAAAGATCAAAGCGTCTTCATTGCCGATCTGACGAGTTACAGAGAACTCATACCTCCGCACTACACTTTCACTCTTATGCATTTGGAATTCACTCATTTACGACCAAACCTCCTTCATATGCAAATATATTATATCACGCCCAATGGGCGTATGTCAAGAGACTTCACGCCTAATAGGTGTAGACTGCAATTATGATAACGCTTGAACAAATTCAAAAAAATCTCGCTTCCGCGATCAAACAATGCGGGATGACGCAAACCGAGCTTGGACGCAGGCTGGGCGTTTCGCAACAGACGATCTCGCACTATCTCAAAGGCGACAAACTTCCCGCCCTCGACACCTTCGCGAATCTCTGCGCGATCATCGACGTAAATCCGCAAGAAATCCTCTCGGAAAAATCCTTTTAATATCACAAAAAAAACATTTAATCAAAATGCAAAAAACAGTCCATATAGGCTGTGTTTTATTTTTATCATTCAAAACTCATCACTTTCACCCATATTTTGCAGAAAAATGAGAAAAGAAACAGAACCCCGCAGGCACTTTGTCTTTATCATCAAACACGAAGAAGGGGACAAATGCGAGGCTCGACAAAAAAACGCACAGGCGCGTACTGATCGTACGTAACTGTGCGGTTTTGAAGTCAGAAACGAAGCAGATGTGCCCTTATTCGTGTTTGATCAAAGAATGACCGGTCATTTCAAGGGGCTGGGGAATTCCCATCACATCAAGCACCGTCGGCGTGATATCCGCCAAAACGCCGCCTTCCATCAGCTTTCTGCCCTTGTATCCGTCGTCCACGAGAATAAACGGAACGGGATTCGTGGAATGCGCGGTCATGGGAGATCCGTCGGGCGCGATCATCTCGTCCGCATTGCCGTGATCTGCCGTCACGATCGCCATGCCGCCCACTTTCAGGATGGCATTCACAAGGCGATTGACGCAGTTATCCACGGTGGTGACCGCCTTTTCCGCCGCTTCCATGATGCCGGTATGTCCCACCATATCGCAGTTCGCATAGTTCAGGACGATGACGTCATAGACCTCCGCTTCGATGAGCTCGATCGCTTTATCGGTGATCTCATTCGCGCTCATCTCGGGCTTCATGTCGAAAGTCTCCACTTGGGGGGAAGGAATAAGCACTCGATCCTCTCCCTTATAGGGCGTCTCGTTGCCGCCGTTGAAGAAGAAAGTCACGTGCGCGTATTTCTGCGTCTCCGCGATGCGAAGCTGTTTCAGCCCGAGGCTCGAGACATATTCGCCGAAGGTATTCGCGAGGCTCGTCGGCTTGAAAGCCACGTCGAGCTTGCCCTCAAACTCCGCTTTATAGCTCGTCATCGAGACATAATGCGGGGCGAGGAAGCCGCTCTTACGCGGGAAAGCGGAGAAGTCCTCATCGATGAAAGCCTGCGTGATCTCGCGCGCGCGGTCTGGACGGAAATTATAGAAGACGACGCTGTCGCCCGCTTGGATCTTTCCGACGGGCTCGTCCTTCTCGTCCACGATGACGGTGGGCAGGACGAATTCGTCCGTCACGCCGTTTTCATAGCTCTTTTTCATCGCCTCGACGGGACAGCGCTCTTTCACGCCCACACCCATCGTCAGCATATCGTACGCTTTTTCGACGCGGTCCCAAGCATTGTCACGGTCCATCGCGTAGAAACGTCCGGTGATCGTCGCCACTTTCGCCGTGCTGCCGATCTCCTTGATATAATCGCAGATCTCTTGCATAAAGCCGACGCCGCTCGTCGGAGAGACGTCGCGTCCGTCCATAAAGCAATGGACGAAGACCTTCTCTTGCCCCTCGGCTTTCGCCGCCTTAAGGAGCCCCTTGAGATGGTCGATATGGCTATGCACGCCGCCCGATGAAAGAAGCCCCATGAAATGAAGGGCTTTCCCCTTTTCCTTCGCGCTCTTGATCGCGGCGACGATGGCGGGATTCTCATTGATGGATCCGTCTTTCACGGCGAGGCCGATCCTCGTCAGCTCTTGATAGACGATCCTGCCCGCGCCGATATTCGTATGCCCGACTTCGCTATTCCCCATCTGCCCATCGGGGAGCCCGACGGAAAGTCCGCTCGCGCCGATCTGCACGGTGGGATAGGTCTTCATCAAATAGTCTATATAGGGCGTGCCTGCGGCTTTGATTGCATTGCCCTTGACCTCGGGATTGATCCCGAAGCCATCCATGATCACGATCGCGTGGAGTCTTCCCATATCAGTAACTCACGACCAAGGAGAAGTCCACCGCCTTGAGGCTCGCGCCGCCGATGAGTCCGCCGTCGATCTCGGGCATCGCCATCAGCTCTTTCACGTTCTTCGGATTCATGCTGCCGCCGTATTGGATGCGCACTTTCTCCTCCGCGCTCTTGGCGGAATAAAGCCTCGCAAGAGTGTCGCGAATGATCTTGATGGTGTCATTCGCCACTTCCGCCGTCGCGGTCTTGCCCGTGCCGATCGCCCAAACGGGCTCATACGCCACGACGATATTCTCGAGCGCATCCTCGGCGATGTCCTTGAAAGCCTCGGTGGTCTGGCGCACGAGCACCTCTTCCACCTTGCCGCCTTCGCGCTCTTCGAGGGTCTCACCCACGCAGATGATGGGCTTGAGCCCCTTTGCGAGAGCAGCCTTCACGCGAGCATTCACCGTCTGATCGGTCTCACCGAAATACTGTCTGCGCTCGCTGTGACCGATGATGACATACGTGACGCCGAGCTCAAGGAGCATATCCGCGGAGATCTCGCCCGTGAAAGCGCCTTTCTCCGCCCAATGGACGTTCTCCGCGCCCACTTTGATATTCGTGCCCTTGGTGAGCTCCACCGCCGTGGCAAGATCAGTATACGGCGTGCAGATCACGACTTCCGCCTTCGCGTCTTTCACGAGGGGGATGAGCTCGGTGACAAGCGCTTTCGTCGCCGCAATGGTGTTATTCATTTTCCAATTTCCTGCGATAATGGGAGTTCTCATTTTTCCTTTCTCCTTATTTTATTTTGGAATTATTTATTATTCAAACAAGCGATACCCGGGAGCACCTTGCCCTCAAAGAGTTCGAGGCTCGCGCCGCCGCCCGTGGAGATATGCGTCATCTTATCCGCAAAGCCGAGCTGTGCCACCGCCGCCGCGCTGTCACCGCCGCCGATGATGGTCACCGCGTCTTTCGCCTCCGCAAGCGCTTTCGCAACGCTCATCGTGCCCTGCGCAAGGGTGGGATTCTCGAAGACGCCCATAGGACCATTCCAGATGACGGACTTCGCAGAAGCGACTTCCTTCGCATAAAGCTCTCTCGTCTTGGGACCGATGTCCATGCCCATTCTGTCCGCGGGGATCTTATCGCGGTCAAAGACGATGGTCTCGATCGGCGCGTCGATGGGATCGGGGAAATCCGCCGTCGTCACGACGTCCACGGGAAGGAGGAATCTCTTGCCGAGCTTCTCCGCCTTGGCAAGCATCTCTTTGCAGTAATCGATCTTGGTCTCGTCGAGGAGGGAGGTGCCGACCTCATAGCCCATTGCCTTGAGGAAGGTATAGCTCATGCCGCCGCCGATGATCAATGTGTCGCATTTATTGAGGAGGTTATCGATGACATTCAGCTTGTCCGCCACTTTCGCGCCGCCGAGGATCGCCACGAAGGGACGCGTGGGATTCTCGAGCGTATCCGCCATCACGGAGAGCTCTTTCTCGATGAGAAAGCCGCAGACCGCGGTCTTCACGAAGCCGTACTCCACGATCGCCGCCGTCGTCGCGTGCGAGCGGTGCGCCGTGCCGAAAGCGTCGTTCACGTAAACATCGCAGTAAGAAGCGAGCTTCTTGCAGAGCGCCTCGTCTCTCTTCTCCTCGCCCTTATCGAAACGGGTGTTCTCGAGGAGGACGACCTCGCCGTCTTTGATCTCCGCAACGAGCTTATCCGAAGAGGGACCGACGAAATCCTCGCTCATCTTGACTTCCTGTCCGAGCTTCGCGGAAAGCGCTGCAGCAACGGGCTTCAAAGAGAGCTTCTGTCTGTCCTTCGCCGCCTTCGCCATCATCTCCGCCTCAGCTGCGGGTCTCTCCGCTTCGGGCAGAGCTTCGAGCTTGGCTTTCTCTTTCTTATTCAAGCCCCAGCCCTCGGAAAGCACGTTGTGCGGCTTGCCCATATGGGAGCAGAGGATGACCTTTGCGCCATGCTCGATGAGATACTTGATCGTGGGAAGCGCGCCGTTGATACGGTTGTCATCCGTGATGACGCCGTCTTTCATCGGAACGTTGAAATCCACGCGAACGAGACACCTCTTGCCTTTTACGTCAATGTCTTTTACGGTAAGTTTATCCATAGAAACACCTCATAGATTTATTTTTCTTCATTATACTCTTTCACGCGCGCGCTTGTAAAACAAAATCAAGCGCATTTCATAAAAAAAAACGGGTAAATATCTCCGTCCGATCCAAAGAATATGCTTCAAAAAGAAACAATTTCTTTGCCGCGCATCAACGGAAATACCCGTCCACGACGGCTTGCAGTTCCGCGAAAGAAGCGGCTTTATGGACATTCTCCCTTATCTCTTTCGCCACGCCCGCTCTGCCCGAAGCATAGGCGCAGAGATGGTGTTTCATCAGGTTCACGACGACGCGCTCGGGATAAAGCTTTTTGAGATACTCCACCTGCAAGGTGATATCCTCATAGGGCGTGCGATCCACCGTGATCCCCGCGATCTCGGCGAAAAGCTCATAATGCCCGAGGGCGCCTCTTCCGATCATCACGCAGTCTGCTTTA
>JAGCXI010000063.1 GCA_017961365.1 Clostridia bacterium | reverse complement strand
TGCGTGCAATTCATGCGCCGCAGGCGCAATTCACGCGCGAAGCGCAATTCATGACCGAAGGTCAATTCACTCGCCTCAGCGCCCGAAATCGGATGAGATCCTTCAGCTCCGCTCCGCTTCGTTCAGGATGACGGAGAGGGGAAGGGCGGAAGACCAAAGAAATCATTCTCTCCACCACAATGCACGCTTCGCGTGCAATTCATGCGCCGCAGGCGCAATTCATGCACACGGCGTGTGCAATTCATGACCGAAGGTCAATTCACTCGCAATGGGGTTCCCCGAAATGTCGGAGAGACATTTTTGGGTATTGCGCGCAATTCATGACCGCAGGTCAATTCACCCGCCATCGGTTGAGATCCTTCAGCTCCGCTTCGCTTCGTTCAGGATGACGGAGAGGGGAGGTCGCATATCCTCCATCTGTCATCCTGAGCAGGTGCGTAGCACCGTCGTCGAAGGATCTCCACCTTATTGCCCCCTCCGTCGTCCCCGTATAACAAATTCCGTAAAATCCGCATTTTCCCCAAAATTTTCCAAAAAAAACTGCGCATTTCCCGAAAAAATCCTTGAAATATTGAGCGCGTATGTGTTATAGTGTATCCGTGCAGGTATTTCTGCGCGTATTCTTGCGTGCAAAAATGGTAGCAAGCTTGCATATTGTTATAGCAAAGTAAAAATGCCAAAAATAGGAGGTTTATTTATGGTAAATACGCAGAAAAGAATGAGGGGCATGCAAGTCATTGCCATCATGCTGGCGGTAGTGCTCGCTTTTGCGGGTATGATCTTCGCCGTGATGAGTAGCAATGGCGCGAGTGCCCAAGCCGAACAGGCTACTCCGGGATCCATTGCGGTCGGCGATAGCTGGCTCTTTGGGGACGAGGTAGTGGTGGATGATGACTTTTATGTCGCTTCCTGCCTTAGTGACTCCATAACGGTTTATAGTTTTGACGCTGAGTTCTTGCTCATGCAAGAGCAGGATGTCGACGGAGTCTGGAAGATAGCTGCCGGACTTGAATGTTTCGGCATCCCCGCTACGAGCGCAAAAGAGCCCATCGGCGTCAGAGTCGCATCCGGCGCAGGCACGGAAGAGAACCCCTTCGTTATGGAGGCGGTCTATGCGGAGCCTGCCACTCCGGTGCTCCCCATCGTGGCAGTCGTGCAGGGTACGATCGGCGGGACGGACGCGCAGTATCCGAATCTGATCTCGGGCTCCGCGCATCAGGTCGTCGTGAGATATTATCTTGCGATGCCGGAAGGGTATAGCGAGGCAGGCGCAGGTCAGTTCTCGGCGTACGTGCTTCCGAAGGCGGAATGCACGATGGCTGTCAGCGGCAATGACCTTCCCGCTTATGCTCCGGCTTCCATCGCGGCGAATGCAGCCTTCACGACTGTCGGCGTGAACGTAGCGGACTATAATAACGAAGAGTCCGAACTCATCGAAGTCTTGGGCACCTTCGCTTTTGCGGACGTGGTCGGCGCGACGAGCTCCAACAATGCTTGGACGGTCACGAATGCTTCTAATTATCTCTTCGAAGCCACGTACGTTATCCCTGCGGATGCTCCCTCGGGCACGTATGACTTCTCCTTCGGTCTTGACGAAGGTGAGTCTGTTTCCTTCGGTTTGCCGGATGAGACGCCCGTTGAGCTCGCCCCCGTGGAAAAGAGCGGCGTCTCCTTCAATGTCTATAACACGGTTGCGCTTCCTGAGACGAATGACTTCGTCTATGACGGCGCCAGCCACCTCGGCGGTCTCGAAGAGACGGCTGATTACACGGTGACCGGCACGGCGCAGACGAATGCGGGCGAGGATTACACGGCTGTCGTTTCTTTGAAGAACTTCGCCATCTGGGATCTCGGCAATGGCTCCTACAGCACGGAGGATCAGACCCTTTATTGGGACATCACGGCGAGACCGGTCACCTTGAGCTTCTCCGCGGGCGCTTATAGCTCCACGTATGGAGAGTATGACGATGAGGAGATCGCAGAGGCTGTCGGCGCCATCGCGAATGCGGGCACCGTCGTCGCCGCGGATGGCATCCTGCAGGCTGATCTCGCTTCTTTTGCGATCGGCTGGGACGTCACGGCGGGCGAATATAACAGCGAGTCTTTCGACGTCACCCATGCGGGCACGGGCGCAGCGTATCTTGAGACGGCGAATACCGGCGTCTATACGCTTTCCATTGGCTACACCGCGAATGCGAATTATGACGTCACGGTGGCAGGCACCGCCACGTACACCATCACGGTGGCGACGCCGATCCTTGAGATCACCGAGCCCGATGAGGATGGCACGGAGCTCCGTAAGTACACGGGCGCTGCCGTCACGATCGGCACGTCGGCTGCGGAGATCCTTTATGAGTATGTCTCCGATGCGGGCGTCGTCGTCACCATCACTTGGTTTGACAATGAGGACAATGTGATCGAGGCTCCCGTGGTCGTGGGCAATTATAAGGTCCGCGTCGCGCTCGGCGCCACGAGGAATTACACCGCGGCTTCCGAGGAGCGCACGTTCTCCATCGGCAAGCAGAATCAGACGGTCACCCTCACGCCGCATAACAGAGTCTTCAATGGCTTGGCGGCGACGATCGGCGTGGGCGATTCTTATGACATCGAAGTCGCGACGAATGCCACTTCCGGCGCCTCCGCTTCCTATTCCCACAACGGCGCGATCCTCCATGCGAATACCTATCAGGACATCGCGGTGACGATCCCGGGCGATGCGAACTATAATGAGTGGAATGGTACCACGTCCCTCGTCATCAGCCCCATTGCGGCGAATTTCAGCATCACCTTGCAGAATGAGACGTATAAGGGCACGGCGTACGCGGGCAGCGAGCTTACGGTCACTTCCGTGAGCTTTGCCCAGAATGCGGATCTTACGGCGTATCTTGCGAACGTTGAGAGCGACTATGATGCTTTCAATGCCGTTTCGAACTTCGGCTTTTCTTTGACGCCGGACGGCGTCCTCGCCGCAGGAACGCATACGGATGCCGTGGCGGTCTCCATCTCGGGGATCTATAACTTCGCGAATGCCATCTACGGTGACTTCACCTTCACCGGTGCTGACGCGACCGTCACCATCGACAAGGCGAATCTCACGATCGACATCTATAATATCCCCAATGACGGCGACGTCGCGAAGCAGTATGACGCTGAGGCGGTGACGGACGGCTACAATGATGCGGACAATTCTGACATTGCGTATTATGCTTACATCACAGGTTCGAGCTGGGGCGTAGAGGCCTCCAGATTCGATGCTCCCACGGATAGCTTCACCGTCAAGTATTATAATGATGAAGCGGGCGCGCCCGCGGGCGAGATCGACGCGCCGAGCCTCCCCGGCACGTACTGGATCGTCGTCACGTTGGATAACGCCACGGCGAATTTCAATGCGAATACCGTTGGCGCCGCAAGACAGTTCGTCATCGAGCCCTCGACCGTTTATGTCAAGCTCTCTTATGTCTATGGCGCGAATGTGAAGTACTTGGAGTACGTAAATAACGCCCTCACGTATGTGAATGAAGAGACGACCTCCGTGATGCAAGCCGGCAATCCGATGCCTGTGGCTGCCACGCTGAATTTCTTCCGCACGACGGGCTTCGGCTATGACGTCGTTCCCTTTGTGGCGGGCAATAGCCAAGAGAATCCCATCGAGATCACCGCTACCTACACCTTTGACGTGGGCGCGGGCGACTTGAATGGTGATAAGAGGGTCACGTCGGATGACGCCATCACCCTCCGCAGGATCCTTGCGCGTCACATCTCGGTCAAGAACGTTGCGATCCGCACGGACGTGAATGCTTGGACGGATCTTGCCACCCTTGACGCGGAAGACCTCGCTGCCGTCGGCACCATCATCTTCAAGAAAGGCGCGGACGTCATCGCGGACGAAAAGATCAATGCCGTGGACGTCGCTGCGACGCTCGAAGCTTTCGCCACCGGCTATGGCTATGCCATCGTCTCCGACACGGACATCTCCGGCAAGAAGATCAAGGCGATCGAGGAGCAGACGGTCTATACGTATGAAGAGCTCGTCTCTTATGTCGAGATGGGTTATCCCGTGAAACTCGGAGCGGATATCTCCGCTGCGACGAGAGACTTCAACCCCACCTTCAGCGGCTCTGTCTCCATCAAGATGAATGGCAAGAGACTTACGGTGAATTCCTTTACGCTTTCGACGAATGAAGCGGACGTCACTTTGAAAGTCTTCAATGCGGCTGAGGCTCCGGGTATCATTTATTCCGTCGATGACATCAGGATCTCCGCCCCGAACGGAAATGTCAAGGTCGCCGACGTGAATGGCTATACCTATGAAGGAAATGAGGTCACCCTCGAGGCGTATACGAGCTCCCTCCATATCGAGGAAGACGTCGCCTTCTATGTCTATAGGGTAGAGGGCTATGGCGATAATGCGGCGGCTTTCGCAGCTTCCATCACGACGGATGAGGCCGTGGACACCATCGCGGATCAAAATATTGAAAATACGAATCAGCTCATCGCCGATAAGGTCACGAAAGAAGGCGAGAAGGCAGCTCTTGAAGCTGAGAAGCAGGCTTTGATCGATGATGGCGCCGATGAAGAAGAGATCAATGCGAAGGTCGATGAGATCAATGCAAAGGGCGCTGAGATCACGAATCTCGAAGTCAAGAAGGCTCCCGTCTCCATCCCCGTGGACACCCACGTCGTCGTTGAGGAAGGCGCGAGCTTGAAAGTGGAGCAGATCAATGTCGTCGCGGCGAATGACGCCACCGTCTCCACCTTCTCCATCGAAGTGAAGAACACCGAGGCGGAAGTCGTCAAGGTGGATATCTCCGCGGTGAAATCGACGGAAGAAGTGAATCAAGTCACGGTGAATTACTATCACGTTGACGAAGTGGCTCTCGCGGGCGACACCTCCAAGATCGAGGTCGTCACCGCTGAGGATCAGACGGTCAGCGAGATCACCGGCGTTAAGAACGAGACCGAGCTCAAAGCGGCTCTTGCGGCGAGATCCGCCGTCATCGAGATCGGCGCGGACTTCGCTGTCACGCATGCTGTTACGGGGACTTACGTCCTCAGGATCGATTATCCCGTCACCATCAATGGTAATGGCAGGACGATCAATGTGACCGGAAACGGCGTCTGGATCGGCGCGAATCCCACCACGGTCAGCGCGGTGAATATCAATGACCTCACGATCAGGAATGCGAGCAATGCAGGACGTTGCGTGAGCACGCGTGCCGGCATCGGCGAGTTGAACTTGACTAACGTGAACCTGATCTGCGCGGGCAGCGGCAATAATCAAGTCATCACCGTCGGCGGCGATCATAGACCCTATATCGGCACGGAATACGAATTTGTGGATATCAATATCGCGCATTGTAATTTCGACGCAGGCGCAGCCGGCTACGGCGTGATCCTCTTCAATAAGGCGAATGTCCATATCACGGATTCCATGGCTACCGGCTGGGCTGTCATCTATGCAAAGGCGCCGTGGGATTCTACGGGCGCTCGCGGATCGAATATCCTCATCGAGGACAGCGTCTTGACGTCGGACAATGTGCATAGCGGGCAGACGAATGCATTCTCGATGTTGGTCAGCCAGGTTTCTCTCCCGACTTCTAATACGAATATCTTGCCTTACAAAAACATCAATCCCGGCGTGTATGACTATACGAAGACCGAAGGTGTCCACTTTACTGTTGTGAACAGCACCTTAAATAGCAAGACGACCGGCGACCAAGTGCAATATATTGTTGATGGATGCTTTAACGATCTCTATATCTTTGAGAATTGCACGTTTAATCTCCTCCCTGATGCCAAATATTATGCGGAGAACACTACTTATTCTGAAGACTCTAAGGTCGTCGAGACGATCGATGAGGAGAATAACATCAGAAGGTATTATTATCAGCTGGATTCGGCGTTCGTCAAGAATGAGACCGAGCTCCGCAATGCGCTTGCATTGGGCGCCTCCAAGATCACGCTTGGCGCGAATATCACCCTTTCCACGTCGACTGCGGCGGAGAGGATCGCCATCGATCATCCCGTTGAGCTCGATATGAATGGAAAGACCATCACCTCTTCCGAGTACGCCTTCGTGGTCATGCCCGGCGGTGAGCTCGATATCATCGGCACCGGCACCTTCAATTATGTCGGCGAGAATCATACGATGGGCGCGCTCCGCGTGGCGGGCTCCGACGACGTGAATGCGGCGGAAGGCAAGCTCACCCTCGGTGAGAATGTGACCATCGAGAGCAATGGTTACGGCATCGTCATTTGGCACGTGAATTACAGGAGCTACGGCTCTAACGTCATCGTGAATGGCACCATCAATGCTTACAACGCAGGCATTTGCCCGAGCGGCAATATCAAGGCGGCGGCGGGCGACGTCGTGAACGGCGCTCCCATCGACGCCGTTGCGAAAGTGACCATCGGCAGCACGGCGAATCTCTACACCGAGCATGAAGCGGCGATCTATGCGGCAGGCTTCGCGAATATCATCGTCGAGGACGGCGCGGTCATCACCGGCGATGTCAGCGGCGTGGAAGTCCGTGGCGGCTTCTTCACGATGAATGGCGGCACGATCACGAGCAACGCGAATGCCACCTATACCAAGGCGAATGGCAATGGCACCACGGGCTACGGCGTCGGTCTCATCGTTGCGCAGCACACCACGAAGCAGGCAGTGAATGCCACCATCAATGGCGGCACGATCATCGGACCTGTGGCGCTCATGCAGTGCAACCCCGAGAATAACTCCGCGGCAGACATCGCGAAGATCACCATCACGATCAATGGCGGCACCTTCATCAGCTCCCTCGGCAGCGTGGATATCCTCCCCGTGCTGAATGGCGCTACGGAGGCTGAAGCGGGAACGATCGTCATCGTGGACGAAGATAAGATCACCTACACGGTGGACGAGGATGAGGTGACCGAGGCTACCGGCATCGCCACCTTCTCCGCGCTTGCCGCGGCGATCGATGCGGTGAATGCGGGCACCCTCGTGGATCCTGTCCTTTGCATCGTGGCGGACATTGCTTTTGAGCGCGAGCTCGAGATCCAAAAGTCCGTTACCATCCTCGGCGACGGCGAGGTCAAGTTTATCGGTTACGACGCCAGCACCAAGTACGACGAGGCGTTCTATATCAACGTTGCGGATGAGGATCAGGAGATCACCATCGACGGCATCGTCTTCGACCACTTCTGCTACTACAGCAACGTGGCGAATAAGACCAAGGCGACTTCTTCCGCAGTAAAGAACGGCGTGGCGTACATCACCTACGGCGGCGACTGCCCGGCTTCCACCACCCTCTACGTCAAGGGTTGCCAATTCATCGGCACCGCGCGTGATATGATCAATGCGTCCAGCACCAAGGGCTGCAAGGGCTTCATCATCATCGAGGACTGCTACTTCGACGCTACCGATCGCCTGAGCTCCACCCTCAACATGCTGAGCTTCTATGGCAATGAGGATGGCGAGCTTACGGTCGAGATCTCTGGCTGTACTTTCACCACCGCCACCGAGCAGAATGCCACCTGGGCGACCTCTGCGATCGCTTCCTTCGGTAATACGGACATGTATATCGATGACTGCGATTTCATCTCTTGCCAGATCGGTATCGCGATCGACAATACGTTCGATAGGCTTTATGGATCCTCCACCTATCCCGTCACGGTGAATACGACTGTGACCTTGGGTGACGTGACGTATACGAATTGCCAGTACGGTTATTACGGCGAGTTCTTCGTTGAAGACGTGGAAGAGATCCCGGCGGAAGCTGAGCTCTATACCGACACCCCGTTCACCTACGGCGATTATGCGGCGACTAAGTTTAGCTTCTCTGCGGAGTATGACGTCTATGTGCCGGGCGACGGAGATGGCGTACAGTATGACACGCTCTTGTGCTATTACGTCTTGGCGTAATAATCACGCCAAAGGCTCTCGATAAGGGACAAGAAAAGGTCTCGATAGAGAGAAAGGCTCTCGAGAGAAAAAAAATAGCTCTCAAGAGAAAATAAAACAAAAAAGAGACGCTTCGGCGTCTCTTTTTCATGTAAAAACAAGGTTGAGATTCCTCGGCGCGACAGTCGTCGGCTCGGAATGACGAGTATAGTTTTGTCATTGCACGCACCAATTCCGTCATGTTGCACCGAAGGTCCGCGTAGAGCCGCAGGCGAATAGCGAGCCTGTCGAAACATCTCCACCTTGTTATAAATCGGTTGAGATCCTTCAGCTCCGCTTCGCTCCGTTCAGGATGACGAATATAGGCGGATCGCGTATGTACTATTTGTCATGTTGAGCCTGTCGAAACATCTCCACCATAATGCACGCTTTGCGTGCAATTCATGCGCGAAGCGCAATTCATGTCCGCAGGTCAATTCACGCGCGCCCTCTGCGCCCTAAATCGGTTGAGATCCTTCAGCTCCGCTCCGCTTCGTTCAGGATGACGGGGAATGTGATCCTGCACACCCCATCTGTCATACTGAGCTTGCCGAAGTATCTCCACCGCTTTCCGACTCCATCAAAAAGTCATACATATCTTTAAGCTCGGGATTAAAAGTCTTTATCAAGGCGAGCTTTTTCTCGCGTCGCCAGCCTTTTATTTGTTTCTCTCTTTGGATCGCATCCGAAATAAGGTCATATCCTTCATAATACAATACTTTAGTGACGTTGTATTTATCCGTGAAGCCCTCGACCGAATGATTACGGTGCTCGTAAAGGCGCCGCAATAAGTCTGAGGTAACGCCGATGTAAAGTACCTCGTCCGTTTTATTCGAGAGTATATAAATATATCCCTTTTTCGAGCTTTTCATAAGATCATTATAGGCTTTTTCCGAGGATTTGTCTATAGTGGGGTTGTGTTTTATAAGGTTGAGATCCTTCAGCTCCGCTTCGCTCCGTTCAGGATGACGGGGAGGGTGATCCTGTACATCCCATTCGTCATGTTGAGCAGGTGCGTAGCACCGACGTCGAAACATCTCCACCATAATGCACGCTCTGCGTGCAATTCACGCGCGCGTCGGGGTTCCCCGAAATGTCGGAGAGACATTTTGGGGCATTGCGCGCAATTCACGCGCCAACGGCGCAATTCATGACCGAAGGTCTATTCACGCAGCCTGCAAGGCTGCAATTCATCCCCCTTTGCGCCGCTATACGCCGTCCTATTGACTCCCTTCGGTCGTATGATAATCGCTTCGCGATATGATAACTCGCTTTCGCTCGAATGATATTGCCTTTCGGCAAATGATGATTCGCTTCGCTCAAATTCAGCGGATATAATATATTCTGACAATCAATTTATATCTTCTGCCCAAAGGACGGCGGAGAGTGGTGTAGAGACAAGCGCTCTTTGAAGAAAAGGGCAGGCGCGTACTTAATGTACGTAACTGTCCTTTGATGAAATAGTTAGCGCGGTATATGCGCCGCTATACGCCGTCCTATTGACAGATCGCCCCTATATAGAGTATAATAACAAAAGTATAAAACTTATAAGGAGATGCAAGATGAAAGAATACGACGTAATCGTTGTGGGCGCAGGAAATGGCGGTCTCGTAGCGGCGGCGACGGTGGCGCAGGCGGGCTATAAGACCCTCCTCCTCGAGAAGCATAATATCCCGGGCGGCTGTGCGACGAGCTTCGTGCGCGGCAGGTTTGAGTTCGAGCCGGCGCTCCATGAGCTCTGCGCGGAGAGCACGTCCCCCGAGCTGGAGTCCACGAAGAGGATCTTCGCAGACCTCGGCGCGAGCGTGGACCTTCTCCATGAAGACACGCTTTATCGCTCCATTTGCAAGGCGGAAGGCGGCTTCGACGTGGTGATGCATACGGGCAGGGAGCGTTTTCTCGATGACATCGAGGCGGCAGTGCCGGGATGCAGGGAGAGCGTTGCGAAGCTCTTCGATCTCATCTATAATATCGACGACGCGCAGAAATATATGGCGTCGGGGAAGAACGGGATGAAGCTGAATCCCTTCGTCCTCATGAGCAAATACGGCGATTTTATGCGCACGGGCTCGCACAGCACGGAGGAGGTGGAGATCGCGCTCGGGATCCCCGAGAAGGCGCGCGCCATTCTGAATACGTATTGGGGCTACCTCGGCGTGCCGACGGATGACCTCTCCGCCTTACATTTCATCAGCCTCTTGACGGCGTATATGCAGGTGAAGCCCACGATGCCTTATCATCGCTCGCATGAGCTTTCCTTGAGCCTCGTGAAGGCTTTTATGGGCTTTGGCGGCGAGGTGAGATATAATACGGAAGTGACGAAATTCCTCTTCGACGAGAAGGGAAGCGCGGTGGGCGTCGTCGCGAACGGAGAAGAGCTCCGCGCGAAGAAGATCATCTCGAATATCATGCCGAATAACGTCATCAATCGCGCCGACCATAAGAAACTTCCCAAGCGTTTTAGGAAGCTGGCGAATGCCCGCAAAATGGGCATGACTTTCGTCACCGTTTATCTCGGCTTGGACCGCACGAAGGAAGAGCTGGGGATCACGGATTACAGCGTCTTCATCACGAAGGATCTTTCCGCGCGCGTGCAATATGACACGAGGCAGGACTGCGGCTATTATGTCGTGAACTGCTTGAATAACGCCCTGCCGGACTGCACGCCCAAGGGGACGTCCACGCTCTTCTTCACGATCCCTTACATCGCGGGGGATTTCCCCGAGAATATGACGGCGCGGGAATATAAGGCGTATAAGAATGCCGTCGCGGAGAAATATATCAAGGATTACGAGGAGACGATGGGCATCTCCATCCGCCCTTATATCGAGGAGATCGTCATCGCCACGCCCGTGACTTTCGCGCGTTATCTCGGCACGCCCGAGGGCGCCATCTATGGCTATCAGACGGAGGGCTGGGATAATATCGTCGGCCGCATTGCGTTGGAGCCGATGGAATTCAATATCCCGAATCTTTATTTCTGCGGCGGACACCATACGAGGGGGGACGGCTTCCCCTCCGGCTATATCACGGGGGATAAGACCGCGCGCGCCGTTTTGAGAGACTTGAAGAAGGAGGGCAAATAAGATGAGTAAGTCTGCTATCTCGAAGCTCAGCCGTCTCGGGCTGGTGAAGGTCATTGTGAATAGAATGCGCGCCATCGGGAAGTCCTCGGACGCCCCCGCGAAGCCCCTTTTGGATTACACGCCGAATCGGCTTGCGGCGGAGCTCCATCCGAAGTGTCAGGAGCTCGTCGTGAAGTCCATCCGCGAATTCTCTCCCGACATGAAGAGCATCGTCCTCGCCCCCGCGAAAGAGGGCGGCAAGGCGGCTTGGTTCTCTGCGGGACAGTATCTCTCCGTGATGGCGGAGATCGACGGAAAGCCCTTTAAGAGACCATATTCCATCGCCTCTTCCCCCGCGGACACGCTGAAAGGGGAGTACATGATCACGGTGAAGCGCGTGGGCGGCGGCATCGTCTCGCAGCATATCCTCGATCATTGGACGGTGGGCACGCCTGTCTTGGCGTCCGCTCCGCTCGGGGATTTCTCTTATGAGCCTTTGCGCGACGCTTCGACCGTCATCGGCATCGCGGGCGGCAGCGGCATCACGCCTTTCCGCTCCTTGGCGAAAGCCATTTACGAAGGGGATGAGAAATGTTCCCTCGTGCTCCTTTACGGTAGCAGGACTTTGAAGGACGCCGTTTTCTCGGACGAGATCGCGGCGTGGGCGGCGGAAAATGACAAGATCAAGCTGGTGAATGTCCTCAGCGACGAGACGGCGGAGGGCTGCGAAAGCGGCTTCATCACCGCGGAGCTCATCAAAAAGTACGCCCCCGAAGGGGATTATTCCATCTTCCTCTGCGGCCCGCAGGCGATGTATAATTTCGCGGATAAGGAGATCGAGAAGCTCGGCATCCGCAGGAAATTCGTGCGCCACGAGCTCTTCGGCGAGTATTTCCATCCCGAGAAAAATGCGGATTATAAGGGAGATATCGACGCCACTTACACCATCACCGTGCGCATGAACGGCGAGGAGTATAAGGTGCCTTGCAAGGCGGATACGACCCTTCTCCGCGCCATGGAGGCCGCGGGGCTGAACCCGCCTTCCGACTGTCGAAGCGGCAGATGCGGCTGGTGTCATTCCCAGCTCCTCTCCGGCGACGTCTATGTGCCCGAGTCCGTGGACGGCAGGCGCATGGCGGATAAGATCTATGGTTATATCCATCCTTGCTGTTCCTTCCCCCTCGGCGATGTGGCGATCGATGTGCCGGTGATGCCGAAAGACTGAGAGGACGAGGCAGGATAAAACCATATCTGCTTCGTTTACTGCCTTCACCTCCGAATAGTTACGTACGCTTCGGTACGCGCCTATCCGTCGGTTCGACGAGCCTCGCATCTATGGCTTTCTCCTGCCTCGTCTTTTTTTGGGGGGAGGGCATAAAGGCGCAAATATGCATTTCAAAAAACGCACGCTCCTGCGTGCGTTTTTTTCATCTTAATCCTCGAAGCGGGATGAATTGCACTCTGCGCAATTCATGACCGAAGGTCTATTCACGCAGCCTGCAAGGCTGCAATTCATCCCCCTTTTCCCCGCAGGCGTTATCATTTTTGCCTGCGAAATATCATATCGCGCAGCGATCATCATATGAGCGCAGCGAGTCTTTCCTAGGGGGTTTCAAGGGACTTTTCCCTTGTTTTTCCCCTTAAAAAGGGTGAATGCGGCGGGCGAGGAGTCGTTTTGCCCGAAAATTTCCCTTGATTTTCCTGAAAATTATTCAAAAAAAGGCTATTCAAGTAATATATATATGTGGTACAATTATTTTGTATAAGGGTGAGAATGGCTCTTTTCATATGCGCGCGCTGTGCGTATGCGTAAGAGCCCACCATTGACAGAAGGAGAAAAAATGAGTTTTTCGAGACGATGTAGCAAGCTATCGATAGCTCTCATAGCGATATTCATTCTTTTATCGGGGGTCTTTTTCCTGTCGGGGGTGACGGCGTCCGCCGAAGAGGCGCGCACGCTCGATTTCTCTCTGCAGACGGTGTCCACCGCCTCCGAAGTTTCACCGGCTACCTTCCGTTACATCTCGGCGGGCGACACTTTTACGCTCACCTATGCTTTGGAAGCGAATGGCGGCTTGGACGTTGCTTATCCTTTCCCGCTTTATGACGAGGATGCTTTTTGCCTGACCTCGGTCACGATCGACGCCGCTTGGCATCTTGAGGAAGATTATTACCTTTATTACAATGAGACGACGGGGGATGAGGAGTATCTCACGCTTGCGGAGCATCTCGTCCGTTTCGAGGAAGAGTATCTTGCGCATCATGCGGATGACTCCGTCCTGCGCACGTATGACATGATGTCTTTCGAGATCTATCCTTCCGCTTTCGGCGTGTATCCCACGTCGGAGGCTTTCCTCGTTTTGGAGTTTACGGCGCGCGCGGATGTCAAGGACGCGGCGGACTTCGTCTTCGGGCTGGATTTTGCGCCCACCATGCAGGGCGGTCTCGCCATCGCCACGACGAATGCGGCGCGTTATTCTCATTATTCTCCGGTGGACGGCGGAAGCGCGGAGAAGCTCCTTTTCCGTATGCGCGTGGGCGAGGAGTATCTGCCCATGGCGGCGAATGCGCTCGAGACGAGCTATGTCGCGAAAGTGGTCCCCACCATTCAGGCGGAAGTTCCCGCGGATCCGGTGCAGGAGATCTCTTTTGTCGATAATGTCTTCCCCGTCGATGACGTCGTTTCCACGGTGATTTATCCCGCGACGCCGGCGCAAGGAGAGAATCCTTATCTGGAGCAGGGCGGGACGCGCGTTCTTCGTTTCTATCTGCCCGATCCCGAGGATCCCACGTTGCCGGGCGAGCTGATGGATGGCGTGCCGCAGACTTCCGGCGCGTATTTCGTGCAGGCGGTGTATTCGGATACCGAACAGTATCAGGGCATTGCGACGGAGATCGTGCCGATCATCGTGAAGAAAGAGGCGATCAGCCCCGATCTCGAAGGCTTCCTTGCGAGCGCGCCCGAGACGGCGATCCCCGAGGCGGAGAAGGTCCTCGACATCACCTTTACTTATGGCGACGCGGTCTCCGTGACGGACGCGGACGAAGCTTTCGACGCGTCGATCTATGATACGAAATATTATGTCAGCGCGGACGGCGAGAATTGGACGCCCGTGCAGTCCGATCCCATTTTGTCCGAAGCGCTTCCCGCCGTGGGCTTTTACAAAGTGACCCTCGAGCCGCTTTATCCCGCGACGCAGACTTTCGGCTTCGAAGAGGAGCTTTACGTCATCCTCATCGAGGTGGAGAAGGCCGCGCTCACCGCGCGTTCCGGCAGCTATGAGATCACGTACGGGGACGCGCTTCCCACGTATGCATATACGCTCGAAGGGCTCAAAGGGAATGACGGCGCGAATGATGCGAGCGCCATCCGCGCCCTCTTGCAGGCGACCTTCACGCTCGATCCCGCCTATGACGGCGCGGGCGAATACGCCATCCTCCTCAACGGCGAGGACGGCGAGACCGTTTTGGCGAATTATGTCGTTGCGTACGAGAATGGCACGCTCACCGTGGATCCCAAGTCGCTCACCCTCTTCGTTTCTTATGCGGGCGGCACGGCGACCTTCGGCTTGAAAGACGGAAATAACGTGGAAGTGGCTGTTCCCGCGACGTATAAGATCGGCGCGTCTGCGGCGTCTGCGGATTCGCTCACCTCGAATGAATATACGGCGGAGGCGGCATATGCTTTAGACGCTGCCGCTCGGAAAGTTTGGGCGGACGCGGGCAAGAATTATGACATTTCTTTTGCGGAGCTTGCGGCGCCGTGCCTCGTGACGTATGACGCCACGGTGTCGGGCGCGACGGGGCTTCCCGCGGATCTTTATCTCTTTGCGGGACAGAAGGTTCCCGTGCCCGAGACGACGCCCGAGGCGGAGCATCACGAATTCCTTTATTGGGCGGTGGTTTCCTCCGTCTATGATTTCTCCACGCCGGTCGCGGGAGATTTCACGCTGACCGCCACCTTCGACAAGACGGAATACGCTTATGCTTTCCGCGCGGCGATCTTCACGGACGGTGAGACGCCTGCGCTCGCGGGCGAGATGCGTGTGCTGACTTTTGAGGAAGGCGTTTTCCTGCTTTCCGACGAGTCGGCGACTTTCATCTTCCGCAAAGGCGAGGCGATCCCGCTTGCCTCGAATGTGAAATATTTCAAGATCGAAAAATGGTATAAAGCCGTTCCGCAGGGCACGGGTTATCTTTATACGGAGATTTCCACCTTCACGCCGGCAGCCACGTCGGAAGGCGAGAGCGGCGTGCTCCTCGTCGCTTGTATGGCGTTCGACGTCGCGGAGGGAGACCTTAATGGTGACAGGGTGGTGAATGTCGAAGACGTCATTCGTCTCCGTAAATACATCGCGCATTACGACCTTTCCGCGATCACGATCTCTACGGTCGACGCGGCTTGGACAGCCGTCAAGGCAGAGACGCCCGAAGGCGGATATTTCTTCCCCTCTGCGGCGGACATCGATCATGACGGCATGGGCGGGCTCGCGGACGCGATCTACGTCGTGGAAGCCCTCGTGAGCGGATACGAATACGTGAAAGTCACAGACGGCACGGTGAATGGCGTGTACGTGGCGGGTGAGCGCGTGATCGCGCGTGAAGGGAATCTTTTGGACGTTTCCGACGGCGAGACCCTCGAGAAATATGCGTATCTCGGGCTTTCGCTCCGTTTGACGGAAGATCTCCTCGTGGGGTATGTCTCCGATAATGGCGGGGAGGAAGAGACGGTGACTTTCGATTTCCGTTACGACGGCGACACCTTTATCCTCGATCTCGGCGGGAATACCGTCACGATGAAGAGGCTCATCCTCCGGGCGGCAGGCGCCATCGAGATCAAAAACGGCAGCGTGATTTGCGAAAGCTATGACATCAAGGCGGCAGACGGCGTGACGATCACGGACGTTGCGGGGCTTCCCGCGGCGGACGGCAGCGTGACGGAAGTGAAGCAGAACTAAAGCGAGGCGAGATATGAGAAAGTTTGCGATGATATTTTTGATCTTTCTTCTGACGGTGACCCTGCTCGGCGGCGTGGCTTCTTTCGCTTCGGCGGAGGAGGAGCATCATGACGTTAAGGTCGAGCTCAAGAAGACGGAGCGCGACGGCAAGCTCTATGTCACGGCGAGCATGACGGAGAATGACGGCATCAACGGGCTGTATCTGCGCGTGGAGTTCGATACTTCGTCTCTGACCCTCGTGAATAGGACTTTCGGGAAGGCGGGCGAAGCGCTCGACCCCATCGACCAGTTCGACGACCCCGTGGATCCTTCTGTCTTCGATTATCCGTATACGGCAACCTTCGCGTCTATCGCGGACGTGAAGAACCGCGACGTGACGGGCGCGCTCTTTACGCTGGAATTCGACTTGAAAGAAGGCGCGGCGGACGGAGAATACGAAGTGAGCTTATATGTCTGCGAGGTGTGGTACTTGAGTTCGTCGAATACTTCCGTGAAGAATCCGAAGTATCAGTCGTCGGATCTTTATCGCGAGGGCGGCGTCAAGGCTTCGGCGGTGACGTACGAGGTGAAAGGCGAAAAGGTGATCACCGAAGAGTCCAAGAAGAATAAATCGGTCATCGTCGGCGTGGCGGTGGGCGGAAGCGCGGCGATCGTGATCGCACTTGCGGTGGCGTACGTCGTCTATAAAAAGAAAAGAAAATAAACGAAACGGAATGGCGTGAAATGCAATTACGGAGAGTTGACATGGAAAAGGTTTTTAAGAAAAGGAATGCAATACTGCTTCTGAAGGCGGCGGCGATCGTGCTCTGCCTGACGTTGCTTTTGACCGTCTTCGCCTTCTTGCGGGCGGACGCGACTTCGGCTTCGGCGACGGTGGATCCCACGCGGACGATCACGGTGTCCGACGCGCAGGTGCGCCGCGGAGAAGAATTCACGATGGACGTTTCCTTGAACGGAAATGAAGACGGCATGTTTGCCGTGCGCCTCGAATTGCGCTTCGACAGAGACGCGATCACGTTGCTGGACGCCTATCGCCCCGCGAAAAATACACCTGCGATCAATGCGGGCGGCTGGGCGATGACCTCGGCGGATTGCACGTTCTCGAACGGAAGCGCGGGCTATGCGATGTACGGCAGCGACGCGAATCCCTTTGTCATCTTCCTTATCGCGAATAGCCAGAGCAAGGGTAGCGGGCTCGTGGCGCGCTTGACCTTTAAGGCGTCTTCCGATATCATCCTTGAGGATGACGACGGCTTTAACGCGGTGGATTTCTCCGTCACCTGCGATGCGTCGAATACGAGGGTGGAGCTGAATCAGGACTGTGAGATCCCCGTGACGGAGAATAGTGGCCGCGTGGAGATCGCATATAACACCTATATTTTGAAGTTGAATTACAATGTGAGCGGGCTGAACGGCATAGAAGTGCCGACTTCCGTTGTCTATGATTCCCCGGACGAAGAGGGAAGGATCACCCTCCAGAAAGCCACGGAGAACGTCACACCCTATAAGGCGAGCACGCCCGAATATACGTATGCGCCGCGCGGCTGGGCGCTGAATGCGACAGAATGCACGGATACGCATCTCGTCTATGAGCCCACCTTTGAGGCGATCCCCGTTCCGTATACGCTTACGTTCCGCAAGGGCGTTGAGCAGGTCGGCGGAGAGATCGAGTACGTCGCCTCGGAGGATCTCACGGCGGGATACGGCAGCTTCATCGCTTTCGACGATTATACGCCCACGACGGCGTACGACGCGACGCATTCCGTCTTTTCCGGCTGGTACATGGACGAAGCATGTCAGACGCCCGTTAATTTTGCGACGATCCCCGTCGGTGATCGCACGGTTTACGGCTATTATCCGCTGAATGAAGACCGCGATCCGACGCGGCGGACCAAGCTCGCCACCGAGGTCTATGCGGCGAAGGACGGCGATAATTATTACGTGTACGCACAAGTGAAGGTCGAAGAGAATTTCGTCTTTAATTCGGTGCGTTTCGCGCTGGATTATGAAGCGGATAAACTTGCGCTCGACGCTTTCAAATACGAGACGGACAGCCCGTTTTACGGCGTGCTTTCGGCGGTCTTCCCCGCGGTGAACGCCGCGATCGACGCGGGCACGGCGGACGTGACGGCTTGGCAGTCTCCGGAAGCGGGCTATGATCCCGAGCTCGTCTTCGTCTTCATTTCCTCCGCGACGAACGTGACTTCGAAGGGCAAGCTTCTTACCCTGCGTTTCCGCGTTTTGGACGAAGAGACGACGGATTGGTCGACGGCGATCGGCGTGAAGAAGACTTCCGCGGAAAACGAGGCGAGCTATGACGTTACGCGCTTGAAAGGGAATGGAAGCGCTTGGTATGTGGATTGGACGACGGAGAGCAGCGTGCTCGAAGTGCTTCGCGTCAAGAAACCCGACCCAACCGCGCTTGAATATGTGTACAACCACGGAAATGACATTACGTATGTTTATGCGCAGCACGACGACGATGCGTATTATGCCGTCAGCGGGAATGTCGAGCAGACGGCGGGAACGCATGCGGTCACGGCGAGCTTGATCACAGGCTCGAGCGAAGATGCGGACGCGCGTTACATTACTTGGAAAGACAGCACCACCGCGGCGGTGGAATATCCCTTTGTCATCAAGCCTTTTGCGGTCACCATCCCCGAGCAACACGATGATTACGCCACGAGATATGTCTATCCCGCGACGCCTTCCGATTACACCTTCAAGACGACGGACGCCACGTCGATCTATTACAGCGCCACCGTGTCAAGCGAGGAGAGCATCCTCGGCGCGGGCAAGTATACGGTGACGGCGCATCTTATCAACGGAAATTACTGCTGGACGGATCAAACGACGGAGGATATCGAATTCGATTTCATCGTGAATAAGAAGCCGGTGATTTCTCCCGTCATCGTCGGCAAAAAGTATAACGGACTTACGCAGACGGCGGACATCGAGGACGGTGAGCGTTACGTGGTCACGGCGAATGCGGGCGGCGCGGATTACGGCACGTACCCCGTCGTTCTCACTTTGAAGGACAGTAAGAATTACTGCTGGAAGGACGCGCCGAACAGCGCTGCCATCACGCTTGATTTCAAGATCGTGAAAGCGCAGAACTATTGGAAGATCAGTCCGCATGTTGTCAGCAAGTATTATGACGGCTATCCCATCGAGACCAGCCAAGCCACCGCGGCGATCACTCCGGAACTCGCGGTCACGAGCATCACTTTCTACAATGAAAACGGGAATGAGATCTCGGCGCCGACGGTCGCGGGCGTGTATTCCGTGGTCTTCACCGTGCCCGACCTCCACGACGAAGAGACGGATGAGATCTATCTCGAAGGCATCACCGAGACTTGGGCGTTCGAGATCAAGAAAGTGCAGCTCGCAAAGCCCGTTGCCGAAGAGAGGATCTATGTCTATGACGGCAAGCCGAAGGACTTTAAGTTCGTGACGTCGAGCAGCAATACCGATCGTTACGTCGTGAACGGCACGCCGCAGACCGAAGTGGGCGTTTATGCCGTTACGGTCACTATCCCGGAAGCATACGCTGTCAATTATTGTTGGCAGGGTGACGAAGGGGAGAATCAAGAAGGCGTCTTGACTTATACCTTCGAGATCAGAAGGGCGGCGCTCAGCGCTTCCGGCGAAGGCTATACGGTGACGGTCACGGAGGATAAAGGCTTCGTGCGGGCGGAGAGCTTCTCGGTCGCGCGTCAGGCGAATGTCGAGCTTTCCGTGCTTTATGACATTTTAGGTCAGTCGGAAGGCGCGGCAAAAGACAAATGTATCCTTGCGCCGCTGACCTTTACGCTCTCGAACAGGCCCTTCTCCCTTGTCGAGTCTTTCCGTTATGAGATCGAGCTTCCCGAAGCCGATCGCACGGGCTATATTATCGCTTATTTCGACGCGGATGAGGTCGTCTTGTACGAGGCGACGCTTGCGGGAAATGTCCTTTCTTTCACCGCGCCGCACGCAGGCAATTTCCTCCTTTTGGCGGATCATCTTTATGTGGAAACGGAGTAGCCCTCCGCAGCGCAGTTGAAGACGCCGGCGGACTGCGTCACGCCCGCGGAGTATTACAAGATCTGTTCTTGCGGCAAGATCAGCGAGACGGAGACTTTCTTCTACGGCGAGCCGAACGGGCATAGCTATGACGTCGCCACCATCGAATGGAACTGGGCGACGGATTATTCCTCCTGTTTCGTGAGGATGACTTGTTCCGTTGACGGATGCGGATATGTGGAGACCATCAGAGACGTGACCGTGGCGATGACGGATTATTCCTCGCCGAGAAAGGCGCAGGACGGATATGTCATTTACACCGCCTCCTTCGTTTATAACGGTGTGACGTATAAAGACAATAAGCTTCGCGTGATCCCCTCGGACGGACACGAATATTCCGCCGCGCCCACCTGGAGCGCCTGGGTGGAATCCGGCGCGACCTATGAGATCGGCGCGACTTTCGTCTGCGACTGCGGCGCGAGCGTCGTCCGGATCCCCGCGGACGTGACTTACGCCTTGAGCGCGGACAAAACGAAGCTCTATTATAAAGCCACCGTCTTCTTTAATTCGAGGGAGTACTTCACGGAGAAAGAAGTGGCGGCGCCTAAGGTGGTCTTCTCGAATAAGGGAGAGACCTTCCGAAGCGAAGCCCTCATTCCGGGAGACGCCATAGCTTTTATAGACCCGCCCGCGCGCGCGGATGGTGAATTTATCGGCTGGCTCTCCGATGGCGGCATCCTCGTCGTGAAGGACGAAAACGGCGTGGCGCCCGAATATAAGATCGGGCTGCATGACGTGACGTTCGTGGCGCAATGGGCGGATCATTCCACGGTGAATGTCAGCGTGAAAGACGCTTCGGGACAGAGCGTCACGGGCGCGACCGTTCGCGTCTTCGATGGCGACGTCCTCGTGGCGGAGGCGGCGGAAAGCGCCTCGGGCTATACTCTGCATAAGATCCCCTTTGGGAATTACAAGCTCGTCGTCACCTATACGCAGGAAGGAAATGTCATCACGAAGTCCGACGGGCTTGACGTCTCCGTTTCGGAGATGAATGTGGAAGTCTTCTTGCCGGCGAATCGTTTCAATACCATCCTCGAGGGCGAAGGCTCCGCGGAAGGCTTGGAAAATGCCATCACGGAAGAAGAGCGGAATGCGATCAGAGAAGGCACGGAAGAGAATACCGTGAATGAGATCACCATCACGCAGACGAGACTGCAAAACGTCGGCGAAAGCGTGCAAGCGGAGATGCAGCGCGTCGTTCACGCCGAGACGGGGAATGACGTGGATCTCATTGAGTTCTATAATATCTCGATGGTGATGATCAAGACTTTGCGCAATGCGCAAGGCGAGAGCTGGACCAAGCGCGTCGACATCTATGAGTCCGCGGACTATCAGACAAACATCTTCCCGATCTCCGCGCTTTTGCGCAGCAAGATCGTCGAGGTGGGCGGCACGGTGGATAATGTCTTCGTCTATAAGCGTCATACGGATTCGCGCGGCGTTACGACCGTCACGCGGGTGCCGAAGGTGTCTGCAAAGGAAGGCGCGGAGGCGGATGAGGAATGCTTCTTCATCAAGAAAGTCGTCGGCGAGGACGGCACGAGCATCGAGTACATCGCCATTCGCCAAAAGAAATACAGCGAATTCGGTTTCGGCGTTTCGAAGACGAATGTGCTCCTTGCGAATGAGATCAGCGAGCTTTCCATCTCGGATTGGACTTTCGCTTCGGATGCCAAGACGCCTTTCGTCAAAGCGAAGTACGGCGCGTCGAACGTGGTCTATACCTATTCGACCTCGGAGGACGGCGAGTACGGCGCGGAGGTCCCCACCAACGCGGGTCTTTACTTCCTCAAAGCCTATATTCCCGCGACAGCCACGTATGAGAGCGCGACGAAGACCACGTCTTTCCGCATCTTGAAGAAAGCGGTGGCGAAGCCCGAGGCGGATAGCACGCGCTATATCTATAGCGGCGAAGCGCAGACCTATATCGTCGCCGAGAGCGAGGATTATACGGTGGAAGGGAATGTCAAGACCGATGCGGGCAAGTATGTCGTCACGGTCGCCTTGCAGGACACGGAGAACTGTCTCTGGGAGGACGGTACGACGAGCCCCGTCTCCTTTGATTTCGTGATCGAGCGCAAGAAGATCACGGACGTGGACGGGCTGGCTTTCAAGGATAAGACTTTCTCCTTTAACTTTAAGGAGCATTCCATTTATATCGACGGCGCGCTCCCCGAGGGCGTTCGCGTCGAGTATGACGGAAACGGCGAGAGTGATTTCGGTCGCTATTACGTCAAGGCGACTTTCATCTCGGAGAATGAGAATTACGAGGTGAGCGAGCCCCTTGTCGCGGTCATGACGATCAGGTTGAACTGGGTGGTGATCATCATCCTGCTCAGCGTGGTGCTCTTGATCTTCGGCGTGATCCTTTACATCGTGGAAAAGTCGATCCGCGCGAAGAAAGACGCAGAAAAGAAAGAAAAGGACGCTTCGGCGAAGGAGGAAGGAAGCAATGAGTAATATCGCGTGCTTAATGGGAAATATCGTCTCGGCGACGGGTGGCGCGCTTATCGCGATCTATGTCCTCCTCGCGCTCGTAGGCGCAGTGGGGCTCGTTACGATCTGGAGGCTCATCGTTTTGGCAAAGATGGGCGGCGGCAGGCGCGAACCGCAGGAAAAGAAAGCGGAAGAGCCTAAGCAAGAAGAAAAGAAAGAGGCTCCCGCCGCGGTCGTGGCTGCGCCCATAGCGGAAGAAAAGGCGCAGGAAGTCATCCCGCAAGCGGATTGCGATGACTGCGAGAAGGTGAATGAGCTCAGAGAGAAGGTCATCTATCTCGAATCCAGAGTGCAAGAGCTTGAGAATGCGCCCAAGCCCGAGCCCGAGATCGTGTATGTGGAGAAGGAGAGGACGCTCGCGGAGAGCCTTTCCGTCGCGAGAGAAGTCGGCAAGCAGAAGAATATCACGAAGAAGAGCATCATTGCGTATCTCTCCGGGAAATACGGCGAGGACGTGGAGCTCATCGGCAGAGGGCAGAAGACGGGCAATGGCAAGCTCCCGCTTTCCGACAATCACTTTGTCATTGCGGCGGACGGCGTGCGCACTTGCTTTACGTACGTCTATGAGACGGAGGAGGGCGGCGTAGTCTCCCTCGTGCGTTTGGACGCAGAATACGCGGCGCATCTCGCGGAGAAGCACCCGAATGTCAGCCTCAGTCGTTTCCCGAAGAATAAAGCGGGAGATTGGTATAGCGTCGTCGCGGACGATACCTTTGACGAAGCGGCGTATTACGCGGTCTTCGACGCCTCCATTCTTTATCTGAAGGGAGCCGCGAAAGAAGA
>JAGCXI010000062.1 GCA_017961365.1 Clostridia bacterium | reverse complement strand
TCTTGCCCACGCCGGGCTCGCCGATCACAACGGGATTAGTCTTCGTCCTTCTGCTCATGATCTGAATGATACGCTCGATCTCATTCTTCCTGCCGATGACGGGATCGAGCTAGCCTTGCTTCGCGCGCGCCGTGAGATCCTCCCCGATCCCCTTCAAAGCTTCTTCGAGCTTGCCGGAAGGATGGGCGGACGCCGCCTGCCCATCGCCCGAGGGATTCTTCCCTTGCTCTTTGCTTGCCTTGCGGAAGGAATCGTAGAGCTTTTCGAGATCGGAGAAAAGATCATTGTCTTCGCTCTGCTTCTCGCTTCTTTCCTTGATGGCATTCGATATACGAACATAAGCCTCCTTCGGATTTACGCCGGACGCCATAAGAATGCTCGTAGCGACGCTCGACGTGTCGAGGATCGCAAGCAAGATATGGACGGGATAGACCTCAGCCGAGCCGAGCCCTTCGGCGATCATCTGCGACTTTTTGATGACAATCGCGGAATTATCCGAAACGCGAATGGTATTCGTGATCCCCCTCGAAAGATCGATATGCCGCATCACAGAATCGGCAGAAACGCCCCTGCCGCCCAATAACGGGATCAGCTCAACGTCCACCGCAAGCACGCCCACCAATAAATGCTCCGTTCCGATCAGTCCGCCGGAACGCGAGGCTATCTTTGTGGCGTAATCGACGACTTGATTTGCTTGTCTTGAAAAATTCCCCATCATAAATCAGCCCTCCTTTGCATGAATGATATTTCTTATAAATTCCGCGCGGGCAACGTCTCGCCCAACGGGAGTGTCATCGCAATGCGTGAGCTGTATGATACCATACGGCTTGCACATCACGAGAAGTTCGTCCGGATCGACATGCAAAGGTGCGATAAGCCCCAATGAAACGCCGATCTTCAAATAAACCATATAATACTCGAGCTCTTTTTGCGAGAGAGTGCGCGCCGCGCCGAGAATGGCAAGCGCGCGGAACACTGCGTCTTCCAAGGCAAGCTTGTCCTCGGAATAACACCTTTCGAGCATTTTCCCCTCGATCTCGAGGATCATCTCGGCGGCAGAGGTCACACGATTCAGGATCGTTTCCTCCGAAACGCCCAAAGACACGCCGTTCGAGATCTGATAACAATAGCCTTCCCCTTTGCTCCCTTCGCCGAGCGCGCCGCGAATGGTGAGATTCGCCTCCTTGAGCTCTTCTTCCAACTCTTCGATCCCGCCCTGCATCGTGATCCCGGGGAGAAACATCATCACGGAAGCGCGCATTCCCGTGCCGACATTGGTCGGGCAAGCCGTGAGATACCCGAGCTTTTTGTCATAAGCGAGGGGAGCTTTGGCGCGCAAAGCAAGATCATATTCTTTCACTTCATCAAAGCATGCCTTGAGCGCAAGTCCCGAGGCAAAACTCTGCGCGCGAACGTGATCCTCTTCCATGATCATTACGGAAAGACGCTTGTCCTTCGAGAGAAATGCCGCTCCGTAGGGCGCGGAAGCGAGCGCGGGACTGATGAGATGACGCTCGACAAGATACGCCTTTTCGCGCTTATCGAGCCCCTCCATCGCATAAAACTTCCCTTCCCGCACGCTTTTCGCGGCGGCAAGAACGGCTTTCGCGACGTACGCCGCATCCGCATCCGAAGCGCGGGAGGGGAAAGGAACGTCCGCAAAATTTCGCGCGAGACGAACGCGGGAACTTACGATAGTATAATCATTCATTCGCCGTCCCCCATCTCTTCTCGATCTCTTTTTTCAGCTTTGCCGCCGTCTCGAAATCCTGCGCGTCGGCGGCGTCCTTCAGCTCGCGATACAAGGTCTCCACGTCGACGGGCGCGGGAACGGATGCATCCATTCCGCAATGCGTCGTCGCGCCATGATAGCCGCGGATATACTCGAGAAGATAATCGTCGAAGACTTTATAACAATTCGCGCAGCCCAAAAGACCTGTCTCCGTAAAATCCCGAAGCGTCATTCCGCAAACGGGGCATTTCCGCATCTCGACGGGGACGGCGCGCCGAGCCGCTTCTCTGCGTAGCTCAGCGTATTTATTATCCATCAGCGCCTTGCAATGCGAACAGACGCGATACGACTTGCTCACACCGTCGATCACGCGCACGAACTTATGCTCGGCGATCCTATGATGGCATATTTGACAGAGTTCTTTCTCGCTCATATTTCCTTCTTTGCTTCCGCATCAAGCGACGGAGCGTGTCGGCATACCCCTCGTGCGTACCGACGTCATACGTTTCTTCTTGCGTGAGACAGGCGCGGAGCTTTCCTTTCGCCGCCATCGCATTCAAGGCGGGGATCACCCCTTCGCGATCCGAAAGCGGGCGCTCCTCAATGGCGCGCAGACAGTCTTTCGTCAAGCGCATTCTGCCGAAAAGAACGCAAGCCGTATCGGCGGAATAATCGACGGGCTTTTCCTCGATCCGAGAGACCTCGAACCAAGGGCGCTTTCCCTCTTCCCTTCTAGGGAAAACGACGCCGTATTGTCCCGCATTCCGTCCGAGAACCCGACGAACCAAAAGGGAGGAAAAGCCCCTTTCTGAAGATCGGAAGAAAGGTTCTTCTCGTCTTCTCTGCGGCACGTCCGCGTCGAAGCGACGAAGATCGTCCGGATACGCCACGACGAGCCCTTCTTCGTCCGCAAAGTCTTTCGCAAGCAAGATCGCGTCTCCCGTGCCGCGTGGCTCGAGCTGAAACGCATAGCGCAATTCGACGCGCGACAAAAGCGCATCTTTTCGCGCGGAAAGCCGCTCCGCGATTTCTCCCTTCGGAGTCGACCGCTCGGAAAAATAAGTCCCGATCCCTTCTTTCCCCTGCGAAAGCACGATCATGATCTCGCTGATCCCCGCTTCCGCCAATTCATAGACGACATGGTGGATCGCGGGAAGCCCGAAGACCGGCAAAAGCTCTTTGGGGATCGCCGTCGTCAAAGGGGCAAGTCTGGCGCCTTTCCCCGCGGCGAGTATCACGGCTTTACAGCTCATATTTCCTCTCCTTATATTATAGGTCAAACAGATCCGAAAATCAACATTTCGGGTGTATTTCTTTGTTAAAATATGATATAATATATGTTATAAACATATAAGGTGTGAAATGGAGAACACGATAGACATCCTCCACTGCGACGCAAATAATTTTTACGCCTCGGTGGAAGCCTGCAAAGACCCTTCTCTCAAGGGGAAAAATCTCGCGGTCTGCGGCGACCCCGAGAAACGCCACGGCATCGTCCTCGCGAAAAGCGAAGGGGCGAAGTCTTTGGGCGTAAAAACGGGAGACACCGTGCGCGAAGCCATGCGAAAATGTCCCGACATCATCCTTCTTCCGCCCGATTTTAAGAGCTATCAACATTATTCCGAAAAACTTTACGACATCTACACCTCATATACCGACCGCGTGGAATCTTTCGGACTGGACGAATGTTGGCTGGATGTCAAAGGTTCTCATTCCCTCTTCGGCTCGAGCGAAGCCATCGCGGAAGACATCCGTCGTCGTGCGCGCGAAGAATTGGGGCTGACCGTCAGCGTAGGGATCTCTTTTACGAAAGTATTCGCAAAGCTCGGTTCGGACCTGAAAAAGCCCGACGCGCAGACCGTCATCGACCGAGAAAATTACAAAACGGTGGCGTGGCCCCTCCCCGTGGAAGACATCTTGATGGTGGGAAGAAGCGCGAAAACCTTTCTCCACAGCGTCGGAATCCTCACCATCGGCGACCTCGCGAAAGCAGACCCCCGTCTCATCAAAAGCAAAATGGGACAGCCCGGGCTCGCACTCATCGAGCACGCGAACGGAATCGAAAAGGACGAAGTCAAGCATTATTACGAAAAACGCACACCCGAAAGCATCGGGAACGGCGCCACCGCCGCGCGCGATCTCTCGAATGAAGAGGAATGCAATTCTTTCATCTCCGCCCTCTCCGAGCGCGTCGCGGCGAGGCTGCGCAGGCATTCTCTACGCGCTTGCGGCGTGAATCTGACTTTGAAATTCAATGATCTTTCCGTCGTCGGAAAACAATGCCGATGCGGCTATCCCACCGCTTCCGCCACAGACCTTATCGCCCTTTCGATGGAGCTTTTTCACGCTCTTTGGAAAAAGGGCGTCTCCAAGCCCCTCCGCGCGATCACGGTGACGGCGATCCATCTTTTCCAAGCGACGGACTATGCCCAAACTTCTTTGCTCGGAGATGATACCGTTTCGGACAAAAACACCCGTCTCGAACAGAGCATCGATCTCATCCGCGAAAAATACGGAAGCGACGCGATCATCCGCGGAAATCTCATCAAAGAATTTTTCGAGGTGGATGACAAATACGACGAAGAATCCAAACCTTTCCGCCGTCAATAATCCATTATCATTTTATAAAACCAAACGCAAAACAAAAAGCGCTGCCGCCAAAGTGGGCAGAGAGATCATTGCTCCGTACGTGATAAACTCTTTGAAGCCGTATTTTACTTCATATCTCGCCGTCAAATCCGTAAACATGATCCCCGCCAAAGCGCCGATGGGCGTCAGGAAGGCTCCGACATTACTCCCCACGACGGAGGCAAAGATCGCTTGCGTCTTCGCCGCTTCGGAAAGCGCCGTCGGAAGGGTGCTGAAAAGAATGCTCATCGGGATATTGTTGATGAGATTCGCCGCAAAAAAGGAGGAAACGCCATACGTCCAGACCACTTGTTTTTCCCCAAGGAAAGCGCCGAGCTTCGCCGAGATCCCTTGATATCGGATGGCGATCACAATGACAAACATTGAGAGAACAAAAGGAATGAGTTGCCAAGGCAACCTTGCAAAAGAATCCCCGAGCGTCCGCCATCCCGAACGCATCACGAGACGGATGACAAGAAGAGAAAGCAATAAAGAGCCTGCGCAGACAGCGGAGACAAGCCACATTTCGATATGGAGATACCCCGACAAAACAAGAAAGAGTAAGCACACCCCCAAATGAATGAGTCCGACGATGAGATCGGGCTTAGATGTGATCTCGACCCTTTCCTCTTCCGGAGAAAGCTCCGCCTTCAAACGTCTTCCGAAAAGGAGTGCGATGAGTGCGAATTCCAACGCGCCGGAGACTAAGGTCGGCAACGCCATCACACGTAGATACCCGAGAAAATCGATCCCGGCGGACGTGGCGAGATAGACATTCGTGGGATTTCCGATGACAAGCATCATCGACCAGGTATTCGCCGCGGCAAATTCTCCCACGAGATAAGGAAGAGGATCCGCTTTTGCGTTTTTGCAGAAGAAGCAGATGAAGGGAGTCAAAGTCAAGATCACGACGTCATTCGACGTAAAGACCGTAAGGATCGCCGTCAGAAAATAAAACGTCGTAAAGAGCGAAAACTGTTTTCTCCCCGCCAACCGCACCGCTTTATTCGCCAAATAACGAAAGAAGCCCACCTCATCCAAAACGACGGAAAGAAAGGTCATCGAGAAAAAGAGGATCAAAATCTTCAGCGGATTGATCGAGTCATCCGCGACGAGAGCCTCCCCCACTTCCCGAAGCGGCACGAGTCGCAAAGAAAGAAGAAGGACGGCGCCCGCAAGCGCCACGATCCAATATGTGGCGACGCGCCGTTTCCCCGCTTTCAGCGAAGGAAGAAAAAGGATGGAGGACGTCAAAAGAACAAACGTCACGATCACGATAACGGAAGTAGCGATCATATCTCGAAGCATCGAAAAAACGACATATAAAAAGCCGAGCGACGCTCGGCAGTTTTATCAGTCTCTGGAAGACTTTCTCTTACGTGCAGCTTCTTCTTTCTTCTTACGCTTCACGCTGGGCTTCTCATAGGCTTCTCTCTTCTTGATATCACCTATGATACCATCCTTCGTGCACTGACGCTTAAAACGCCTGATCGCACTGTCAAGGGACTCATTCTCACGAGTTTTAACGATAGTCATTACTTTCACCCACCTTCCGATACCGGTAATTTTCAATGTAGAAATTTTACTCTATCCATAAAACGCTGTCAAACGTTTCAGCACATTTTATCGGACAATTTTTCTCCGCCGAGAATATGGATATGCAAATGCGGCACGCTCTGCATGGCGTCCGCGCCTTTATTCGAGACGAGACGGAAGCCGCCCTCCAGCCCGAGAGACGCTGCGATATCTCCGATCTTGCGGAGCATACGACCGACGAGAACGGCGTCCTCTTCGGTCATCTCGGTGACATCCGCAAAATGTTTCTTGGGGATCGCCAGATAATGATACTTCGCCTGCGGAGCGATATCGCGAATGACGATCATATCCTCATCCTCATAGACGCGTGCGCTCGGGATCTCCCCTTTGATGATTTTACAAAAAATGCAGTCCATATTTTCCTCCTATCTTGCGACAAGGCCGTCTGCCCTCTCGCCTTCGACATATGCCGTGACTTTCTTTCCGATGGGATAATCCCGATCCGGAAGATAGACCCTGATATAATTCTCGGAATAACCTTCCGCAAATAAACCGTCCGTGCTCTCCACCACCACGTCCAAAGAGCTCCCGACAAAGGCGCTTTCATAGCTACGTTTCAGCCTGTCGCGAAGGACGATGAGCCGATCCGCCCGATCCTTCACCACGGCGGGATCAAGGGCGCCCAAGGGATAAGCCGCCGTGCCGTGCCGCCTCGAATACGGGAAGACGTGGATATCGGAAAAAGCGACTTTCTCCGCGAAGGCAAGCGTCTCGAGGAACTCCTCTTCACGCTCCGCGGGGAAGCCTACGATGATGTCCGTCGTGATCGCCGCCACGGGAAAACGCGAGCGAATAAGCTCCACTTTCTCATAATATTCCTCCGTCGTATAACGACGCGCCATCGCCTCCAAAACGGCGTTTGAGCCGGACTGAAGGGAAAGATGAAAATGAGGGCAAACGTTCCCCGCCTCTTCGACTGCCGAGAGGAAATCCTCCGTGATGATAGAGGCTTCGAGGCTTCCGAGTCGGACGCGAACCGGCAAGACCGCCAAATGACGAATGAGCTCCGAAAGGGATGTCCCTATATCTTCGCCGTAGCACGTGATATTGATCCCCGTGAGAACGATCTCATCCGTATGTTCCGCCGCTTTCTTACACTCATTGAAGATGCTTTCGACAGAGCGAGATCGAACGGAACCGCGAAGATACGGAATGACGCAATACGCGCAGTAATTATTACAACCGTCCTCGATCTTGACAAAATGGCGGGAACGGAAAGTCTCCCCTTCCGCCATATATTCGTATGCGAGAGGCAAAGGCACGATATGGACTCCTTCGATAAAGGAAAGGACCTGCTCTTTTTTCGCCGTGCCCGACACGTACGTCACGTCCTTCCCGACAAACTGCTCCGCATTCTTCTCCGCGGCGCAACCGATGACATAGATCTTCGCCTTGGGATTCAGCTTCTTTGCCTTGCCGACGTATTGGCGAGACTTCCGCTCCGCCTCCTTCGTGACGGCGCACGTATTGATGATATAATTATCCGCAGGCACAAGATCGCAAGAGACTTCGTGACCGAGATCTTTCAGTCCCGCGAGCAAGCTGTCGCATTCGCATTGATTCACTTTACATCCGAGATTCAGAACGACTGTTTTCATATTTCTCCAAACTGTCCGCGGCGAGCGCGAGCGCCACGATGGACGCCGTCTCCGCGCGGAGGATCCTCTTGCCGAGCGTGACCACTGCGACGTCTTTTGCCTCGGCATACGCCACTTCTTCTTCGTGAAAACCTCCCTCGCTTCCGATGATGACGGCGACGGACGAGGTCTCTCCCGTCAAATGATCGGAGATTCGCCCCGACGAAGCGAGCTCATAGGCAAGGATGGTCTTTTCAAAACGCGCGGTAGCATCGGCGACGCCTTCCTCAAAGGAGACCGGCGCAAAGATCTTCGGAACCACCGCCCTGCCGCATTGTTTCGCCGCCTCCAAAGCGATCTTGCGCAGGCGATCGATGCGCTGCTCTTTCGCATTCGTGAAGCGCGAGATCATAAGATGGATCTCGGTGGCGCCCACTTCCGTGGCTTTCTGCACGGCGATATCCGACTTCTCGATCGCGCACATATAAAGCGCAAGCGGGACGGAGAGCTCATTCGCATTCTTCTCGGCGCTTACAACGTCGGCGCGGAAGAAATCCTTGCCGACTTCCGCAATGACAGCGGAATAATCAAAGCCGTCGCCATTCGAGAGAATGAGCTTATAGCCCGTTTTATAGCGGCTGACCTTGATCGCGTGGAGAAACTCATCGCCGCGAACGACAAGGCTCCCTCCGACAGTGATCGGCGTGTCATTTTCCACGAAAAAACGTTTGATCTCCATAGGATCATTGTATTACATTTTATAAAATTTCACAAGGATATTATAAAAAATATCGACTGAAATCCTCCGCGGATCAAAGTCTCCGCATCAAAAGCCCGACCCAAATGCCGTCGCGCTCTTCTTTGACGAGCGCAAAACCATTTTTCTCGAAAAGACGGATGAGATCCGCCGCGTATTTGTCGATGATCCCGCTCATGATAAGGAAGCCGCCCTGTTTCACGACCTCGTCCGCATTCGTCATCTTAGAAAGGATATCCGCCGTGATATTCGCCAAAACGAGATCGACTTTTTCATCGATTCCTTCAAGGAGGGACGCGCGCTCAACGCGACCTTCGACGGCGTTCAGCTCGAGATTTTCTCGCAAATTATTTAAAGATGAGGGATCAATATCGCGGAAAAGCACGCTTTTTGCGCCTTTTTTCGCCGCCGCGATCCCCAAGATGCCGCTTCCCGCCCCCGTGTCGATGACGGTCTTCCCCTCAAGATCAAGCTCGGAAAGCAGTGAGAGACAAAGTCGGGTGCTTTCATGCTCGCCCGTGCCGAAAGCCGATCCGGGATCGATCAAGATGACTGTCCCTTCTTTCACCTCGTCTTTCTTCCAAATGGGAACGACGCGAAAATCTTTCACTTCGATGATCTCGTAAAATTGTTTCCAATTTTCAGACCAATCTTCTTCCTTGACTTCATCACTACAGAGAGAAAGAGGGATATCCATCTCGCTCTTGATGCGCGTCAAGACTTTCTCGAGATCATCGGATATTTCAGAATAATCACCTTCATAATAACCGATAACGGACACCTCGCTCGGACGATCTAAAACCGCATCGTCGAGATAATCGAAAACCAGCTCTGAGTCCCAAAGCTCCGCCACGTCCTCTTTATCGAGAACGGTCACGCCCGAGGGTGAATAATGATAGAGGGCATCCGCTACGAGTTCGGCGCCCTCATGATTTGTTATGCAAGTGATCTTGATCATTTTTTCAAATATTCGGAGAATTTCTTCTGCTTTGCGCATTGCGCGGGCGTAAGCGACTCCTCAAAAGAACGAAGCATTTCTTTCTGCTGCTTCGAAAGACTCGTCGGCGTCTGGACTTGCAGCGTAAAATAGAGATCACCTTTCGCAGAACCGTTCACACGCTTCACACCCTTCCCCGAAAGCCTGCAAACCGTGCCCGTCGCCGTACCTTCAGCCACCTTATACTTCGTGACGCCGTCCAACGTGGGGACTTCGATCTCTCCACCGAGCGTCGCCGTCGTATAAGATATCGGTACGTCGAAATAAACGTCATATCCCTTCCGCTTGAACAAGGGATGCGGTCTGACATTCACGATCAAGATCAGATTTCCGTTCTGTCCGCCGTTCTTTCCGCAATTCCCCTCGTTATAGAAGGTGATCATCTGTCCATTGTCGATCCCCGCCGGAATATTTGCATGGATCACGCGCGCTTGCCGTACGGAGCCTTTCCCGCCGCATGTACGACAGCTCTCCGTGATGATCTTCCCCGTTCCGTGACATTCCGGACAGACGCTTTGGATCATCTGTTGACCGAAAAAGGTGTTTTGACGCATCGTCACATGCCCGCTCCCGCCGCAGCGCGTACAACTCTTATACGCCGTGCCGCCGCGAGCGCCCGTGCCGCGACAATCCGCGCAGCTCTCCTGTCTCGTGATGGAGATATCTTTCTGTACGCCGCGCACCGCCTCCATGAAGTCGATGGTGATATTGATCGTGATATCGTCGCCGTTGATCCTGCCCGAAGCGCGAGAACGTTTATTCCCGCCCGTAAAAGCGCTGAAGAAATCCCCGAAGAAATCGTCGAAACCGCTGAAGCCCTGCGCATCGCCGCCTCCGCTGAAGCCGCCTCCCATGGGACCGTTCTCATCGCCGTATTGATCGTATGCGGCGCGTTTCTGCTTATCGGAGAGGACGTCATACGCATGATTGATCTTCTTGAACTGCTCTTCCGCTTGCTTGCGCTCCGCTTCGGGACGGGTGGAATAAAGGTCGGGATGGTACTTTTTCGCCATCTTGCGATAAGCCGACTTGATCTCCTCATCCGACGCGCCTTTTCCTACGCCGAGCGTTTCGTAATAATCGTATTTTTCCGCCATAACTTTCCTTTTCTTTTATACGCGAATTTGCAGAGAGGGGGCGCCTCTCTGCAATCCTGCCTTTTCGTGCGATGAAAGATTATTCCACCGTTCCGTTTCCGTTGATATTGCCGTCGTCGGCAGGACCTTCGCCGGGGTTCCCCGCCTGCCCTTGTTGATAAAGCTTCGTGAAAACGGGATTGATCGCCGCGGAGAGCTTATCGACTGCGGCTTTGATCGCCTCGATATCTTCGGTGTTGATCTCCTCTTTCGCCACTTTCACGGCGTCTTCGACGATCTTCTTATCCTCTTCGGTGAGCTTGTCGCCGCTCTCTTTCACCGCCTTTTCCGCCGTGTAGATGAGCTGTTCTGCGCTGTTCTTCATCTCGAAGAGCTCTTTTCTCTTATTATCCTCTTCCGCGTATTTCTCCGCGTCCTTGATGGCGGCGTCGATATCGCTTTCCGAGAGATTCGAGCTCGCCGTAAGAGTGATGCTCTGCTCTTTATTCGTGCCCTTATCCTTCGCCTTGACGTTCACGATGCCATTCGCGTCGATATCAAAGGTGACTTCGATCTGCGGAATTCCTCTCGGAGCCGGCGCAATGCCATCCAGACGGAACTGGCCTAATGTCTTATTATCTCTTGCAAATTCACGTTCGCCCTGTACAACATGAATATCAACTGCGCTCTGATTATCAGCTGCTGTGGAGAATACCTGGCTCTTCTTTGTCGG
>JAGCXI010000061.1 GCA_017961365.1 Clostridia bacterium | reverse complement strand
GCGGTGGTCACCGCGATGCCCGAGACGGTCTCTTTCGAGCCGGGGTCGACTCGATTTCTCCGCACGTCGTCGCTATTCACTTCGGCGCCTGCCATCTCATTCGCGGGGATGCCGACGACGGTATCGCTCTCGAAGAAGATCTCGAGGAGCTCCGCCATATCCGCAAAGGCGCATTCGCCGATGACGCGAGCGCTGATCACGCTGCCGTCTTCCTGCAGATATTCGGGCACGCGGATATAGGTCAGGTTGATATTGCCTTCAAAGGCATAGGGCGCGATCTCCGTCACGCCTTCGGGCACGACATAAGCGCCGTTCTTGCCCTCGCCGAGCGCAAGATAGGTATGCAAGAGGGTCTTGTCGGCGTTATAAAGCGTCGCGTCTTCAAAGACGAAGAAGTCATTGCCGGAGAGCACGTTGATATTGACGAGGCGTTCCGCCGAAGCAAAGGCGCCGTATCCGATCTCCGTCACGCCGGCGGGGATGCCGATCGTCGTCAGGAACTTCGTTCCCGCAAAGGCGCCTGCCGCGATGCGCGTCACGGAAGACGGCACGGTGAAGTCCTTACGGTTCTCGATGGTCGGGAGATACGCCATAAGGACGGTCCTTTCCTTGGTCTCCGCATCTTTCTTATAAACGATATTATCCGAAACGACTTCGTACTCGTTATTATCGTTGATATAGATCTTCTCGATATTGGAAGCGCCCTTGATGAAGCCTTCCTCTATCGTCTTGACGGAATACAAGAGCGTGAGGTCTCTGATCTCCACACGATTGCGGAAAGCTTTCTCCCCGATCGCCGTGATGTCATAGCGGACGCCTTCTCGGACGAGGTAAGGCGCGACCACGATCTCCTTATAGGCTCTGTAATCGACGTCGCTGTCATCTTCCGCTTCCGCAGTCATCGCGATGATCTTCGCCGTGCCGTCCTCATGAAGCTCATATTCGAAAGCGCTGTCCTCCGTCCACGGGATATAGCGTACCCTCGTTGTGTTGTCATTGCCTTCATAATAATACTCTTGATAGTAAAGCTCGACAGAGCTGCAACGCTCCGTTTCCACCTTGCTTTCTCTGTCCTTGCCGCCCGGTCCGTAGACCTTGATACGGCGGGACTCATCGATCTGCTGACGATTGCCTTTGACATCGCCCATGATGTTCGTGCCGATCAAGCCGCCTTCGGGGGAACTCTCGAAATACAGATATTTGAGATTCGGCATATTCACAAAGGCATAATCGCCGATCTGGGCGATCGTGTCGGGCAAACGCACGCGCGACACGCGAGTTCCTTCAAATGCGCGCGCGCCGATGCTCGTGAGCTCATTGCCCTCGTTGATGAGGATCGCCGCGTCTTTGTCATTCGCATAGAGATAAGCGAAAAGCGCAGACCGATCCGCATTGTAAAGAATGCCGAGATCCGCGTCGAAGGAGAATTCGCCATTCTCATTCGCGATACTGATATTCGTAAGTCTCTCCGTGCAAGAGAAAGCGCCCGCGCCGATCTCGACGAGCGTCTTGGAGACATGAACGGTCTCGACGTAATTATTCCCGTAGAGGGCGCCGTCCAAGAGCTTCGCCACGCCGCGGAAGATGATGGAAGATGCGGAGAGATCCACCGTCGTGGAGGCATCCCTCGTCACGACAACCGTCGGCTCTTCCGGCTCTTCTCCGCCCTCCGCCATTTCGGACGCCGTTCCGACCGAAGTCTCGATGACGTCGTCGAAACGAACCGTCTTATAGGGGTTGGACGCGAGATAGGTATGGACGGTGTCCTTCTTCGCATCGGTGTAGAGCACGCCGTACTCCGCGTCGAAGACGAAAGCGGTATTACGTCCGTTGATGGGATTCGCCACGAAGGAGATCTCCGTCAGGCTGTCCATATCCGCGAAAGCACCCATGCCGATGACGCTGACCGAGCCGCTGATCTCCACCGCGCGGAGCCCCATGCCGAGAAGCGCGTAGCTCGCGATCTCATTCACAGCGACGCCGTCATGATAGAGCGGCAGTCTGACCGTCTCAAAGGTATAATACTGCGCGCTTGCGGACCAAGCGTCTTGCGCTCCGACCGCGCGATACACGTTATTTGCGGCGTCGATGACATAGTAAACGCGAGTAAAGTACGTCTCTTCCGCGACGACTTTCTTATTCGCATTGAATGCCTCTTCCGTAAGGACGGCTTTGACAAGCGTGCCCTTATAGACTTCCACGACTGCGGGATTTCCGTTTTCGACGATCTCCTCTTCGATGATGACATTTCCTTTCGCATCCACATTCTCGAAGGAGATGGCGGAGACGCCCGCGACCTCAAGTCCCTCGCGACCCTCTGCGGAGAGCCACATCTTGCCGGCGTCGGTGACGCCGTTCAAAGCATTGCTGTCATTAAAGGTGAAGTCGTATTTCGAAGCGTAACGATAAACGGTGAAGCCCTCTTCCTCCGCGAAGGTGGCAAAGCCCTGCGTGACCTTCCCGACAGGCAATCCGATCTTCATCTCGGAGGCATTCGCCATCTCGGCGAAGACGTCCTCCGTGTAAGACGTGATATCCGTCTCGAAGTAAATGAAGTTCAGGATCTTTGCGCTGTGGAAAGCGCCTTCGCGAAGCGCGGAGACATCAAAGGCGCCGCCGATCACGGCGTATTTTGCGAGCGAACCCGCAGGATACGCCACAAGCGTGGCGGCAGTCACGTCTCCCGTCTTCGCATCCGTCTCGTCGATGTGATACAAAACGCCCACGGCGGAATTCCCCGGCTTGGAGGCGCTGATAAAGATCTTATTCCCCTCCGCGACATAGATATTCTGCAACGCCGTGCAGCGAATGAAAGCGTATTCGCCGATGACTTCCACCGTATCCGCGATGGTCAAAGTCTTCAAATAAGCATTTCCTTGGAAGGCGCCGTCCGCGATCATCTTGATCCCGTGCGGCACGACATAACTCTCCGAAGACTTCTTCGCCGTATAGACGATGATCTTATCCGCTTTTCCGTACGTATCGCTATTCTCGTCCGTATCTTTTCCGAAGAGGATATCCGACTCGAAAGTGAAATAAGGATTCTCATGCAAGACGATCTCCGTGAGACGGCTGCAGCCCGCGATGGCGCCGCTGCCGATGGTGTCCACCGTCTTCGGGATGTCGAGCACGATGAGTTTCTCTTGATCCGCAAGCGCATTCACGCCGATCTCGGTCACGGTGTAAGACTTATTGTCATGCAGGATGGTCTCGGGGATCACGAGGTGACTGTGACCGACCAAGCAAACGTGGTTCTTCACGGAAGTCACTTTCGCGACGTTCCTTTCGCCATCGAGACGCTCGTACTCGAAGCAATAGCTCGTATCACGTAGCGAAGAAAGCATCTCCACCGTGCAATCCGTGCCTGCGGAGAAATGCGAGGTCAATTTCGCGCAATCCGCCGTGAAATGCACCGTCGTATTCGTAAAGGTATTCGCAGAGAGCGCGATATCCGCCGTGAAATACACTTCCTTCAGCGCATCCGCCCCTTCGAAGGCATCACTCGCAACGGAACGCAACGCACTGCCCGTCAAAACGTTTCCGAAGGCGATGCTGCGGAGCGAACTATTGCGGAAGGCGCCGCTGCCGATGACCTGCACCGTGGGCGCGACATGCACGCCGCTGAAGATGTAATAATACTTGTAATCGAGGTCGAATTCTTTCGCCAAGGCGTACTTTTCGCCGTCCTCGTCGACGACCTTCTCATAATAGGTATTCGCTCTGAAGGGGATCTCCGTCATGGGATCCACCACGCGATATCCGCCGATGAACTCCTCTTCCGCAAAGGCATTCTCGCCGATCTCCACGACTTTCTTATAGACGTAAGAGACCGATTCTTCCCCATTGATGATCTCGGTGACGGCGACTTTGAGATAGCTCGGGACATTGATGACGGGATGATAATGATCGTCACCGCAAGTGATGCCCGTCACGCGAACGCCGTCGCCCGTCGTCTCGAAAGTGAAGCAATCGGACATATCCTCATAGAAGGAAAGCCCGCCCTTGAGCGCCGAATATTCGATATTATAACTATTCTCGGGCGCATAAATATCCGCCGTGATGCTCGTCGTGACATTTCCCTCCGCATCCTCGGTCATCACGCCCAAAGCATTCTCGCCCATTTCCACATCGGAATGGAAGCGGATCTGCTTGAGGTTGCCCGCTCTCATAAAGGCGCTATCGCCCACCTTGGTGATGTCGGAAGGCACTTCGAAGACTTCCGCATCATTGGTATAGAGATAGATATAAAGAATGGTCTTTTCCTTATTATATAAGACGCCGCCCGTGGACTCAAAGAACTGGTTCTGCGCGTCTACGCGAATGTCTTTGAGCTGATTGCAACCGCGGAAAGCGTCGGGATCGATCTCTTTGACTTTGCCGTTCAAGATGATCTCTTTCACCTTCACGGCGCCGTCGAAAGCGCCCTTTGCGATGCTCTCCACCGTCTCGGGGATCACGTACTCGCCCGCCGAAGAGAGGCAGAGATACATCGTCTTGCCTTCTTTATCGAGGAGGGCGCCGTCCATATAGCAATACGCGGGGTTCGAGGCATCCACGCTGAAGACGCGCAAGCCCGTGCAACCATAGAAGGCTGCGGGCTCGATGCTCGTCACCGTCGAGGGAATGGAGATGCTGTAGATCTCGGTATGATCCTTAAAGGCGTCTTTCGCGATGGCGACCACCTTCTTGCCGCGGATATACTGCGGGATGATGATATTCGCATGACCGCTCTTGCAGTAATGCGCTTTCAAGCTGAGGATCTTCACGCCCTCTTCCGTCTCCTCCGTCACGAAGCAAGACGGCATCGTGGAGGCATTATAACGGACGTAAGGAATGGTGGAGAAATACTTTTCGAGATCGCCGCCCGTCGGTCCGTAGACATTGATGATCTTGCCGTTATTCGGCACGATACCGTTTCCGATATTCTGTCTCTTGATATCGGACGTGAAATAGATATCCGTCAGATTCGTACAGCCGGAGAATGCGGCGCGTCCAATGGAAGTGACGGAAGCGGGAATCGTGACGGAAGTAAGCCCCGTCATACCCTTAAAGGCAAGCTCGCCGATGGAAGTGATATTCTCGCTCATCACGATCGTCTTCACCTGCGTCTTGACCTCACTCTCTTCGAAAGCGGAATCACCGATCGCCGTGATGACCTTCTCGCCGAGGCGATACGGGATGACGACAGTCTCATCCGCCGTCACCGCATTGTACTTCGTTATGGTCTCGCCGATGACGCCGAAGGTCGTCGTCCAAGGCACGTACTTGATGCCTTTTCCGCGGCAATAAGTCTCCATGCCGCTGCCCGCGGGGCCATAGACCGTCAGATCTTCATTCCAAGAAGTCCCGAAGATCTTCAAGGAATTCGAGATCGAGCCGATAGTGCCCGTGCAATACACGGAAACGAGATTCGAACAACCGTAGAAGGCGTTATCGCCGATCCAAGAGAGATTCTCCGGAAGGATGACGGAAGTGAGGTTCTTCGCGCCTGCGAACGCCTCTTCGCTGATCCTTTCGACGCTCGAAGAGAAATGAATGGAAGTGAGACCCGTCGCGCCTCTAAACGCGCTCTCGCCGATCTCGATGGGCACATATCCTTCCTCACCTTTCTCCTTTCCGCTCTCCTCGAAGGTGACGGTATAAAGCTTGGTCTCGCCGAGGAACGCCTCTTTATAAACGGCATTCACGGCGTACTCTTCGCCATCGATGGTGTAGGTGGCGGGAATGGTAATGCGATTATGCCCTTTGCTGCAGATATGACCGGAGAGATGGGTGACCTGCGCCATATGATAGGTCTTGCCCTCCGAGACATAAACGTCGGTGGTGTACTCCAAGCAATTCTCATCCGTGGCAAACGCCGTATGATATCCCGCGTCCTCGAGCTCTGCTTTCCAAGCATTCGCAACGCCTTCTTCGAAATAGAAGGTGATCTTATCGATATTTCCGAAAGCTTCGGGACTCATCGCGGAAACGCGGCCGCCGAAATAAACGCTGGTGAGCTTCGCACAGCCCTTAAAGGCGTCTTTTCCGATGGTAGTGACCGTGCTCGGGATATAGATGCTGACCAATCTGCCGAGGCTGCCGATATTCGTCTCGTTGAAAGAGGTGACATCCTGCGTGCTTTCGCTGATCGCCTCAACGGCTTTTCCGTTGATATAGGGCGGGATGGAGACATAAAGCTCCTTCTCCTGCTGACGGATCGTATCCGAGAGATTCTTGATGGTGACCGTCGTCTCATGCTCCGCGATCTCGAAACTATTTGCGGAATAACAGTTATTGAACTTCTGCTTCTCGTCTTCCGGACGAGCATCATTGCTCTCGATAATATACAAGCCGAGGTTTTCGCCGTTCGGGCTGTACGCAACGAGAGAATTACATCCCTCGAAGACATTCGAGCCGAAGACGGATACGTCGCCTTCGACATAGAAGGACGTGAGGGAAATGTCGCCCTTGAAGGCGGAATTCCCGATGAAATCAAGCGAACCTTTCACCGTCACGCTGATGAGCATACGCGCGTCGCTGAAGGCATTCGCCTCAATGACGCGGACGCTCTCGGGAAGCACGACGTACTGGATGACGTTATTCGACGCGAAAGCATTCTCGCCGATCGTCGTGATGCCGGAAGCGACCTGATAATAGGGTTCGTTATTGTAATTGAAATACACGATAAGGGTCGTGCCTTCTTTGTCATAGAGCGCGGCGCCGCTGGGATCCGTGCTGAAATATATATTATCGCTCGAGATCTCGATCTTGCCGAGAGACGTGCAACCCGTGAAGGCGTCCGCCGCAATGGAGCTGACCTGCTCGCCGATCTCGATGACTTCGAGATTTTCCGCGCCGGCGAAGCTGCCCGAAGCGATCTGCTTGACGGACGCGGGCACCGTGTAATTCATCTCTTTCGACGCGGCAAGATACGAGAGAAGAGTCTCACCGTTTCCGCTGAGGATCGCCCTCGCTTCCATGCTGATGGGATCGACGTCCACGGTGAAATAACGGTCGCTCTTGAAGCTGACTTCTTTCAGCTCCGTGCAACCCGCAAAGATGCCGTCTCCGATCTTGCGCACGGTGGCGGGGAAAGAAATGCTCTTGATATCGGTATTATTCTCGAAAGCGAGATCTTTGATCTCCGTCACGGTGTATCCGCCGATGGTCTCGGGGATCGTGATCTTCTCATGACCGTACGTACAGACATGGGGCTTGAGCCCGTCGATCCTGACCGTCATCGAATCCTCATAGAAGGTGCAGAAAAGACAGCTTGCTTGCGTGCCCGCATTGAAGGAATACTTGCCTTCGCAATACTGCTTGATCGCGGTGTCATTGCCGGACTTATCTTTCTCCGGACCGAAGATATTGAGCGCGTCGGAGGCAGAGAAAACATTCACGCCGAGCGTAACGTCCGCTTCGAAGATGACGGACTCGAGCGCCGAGCATTCAGCGAAAGCATTCGCCCCGATCGTCTTCAAGGAGGCGGGAAGAACGAGACTCTTCAATGCCGAGCACCCCTTGAAAGCATCCGAGCCGATGGACTCGAGCGCCGAGGAGAAGATGATCTCTTCGAGAGAGGAGCAGAACTTAAAGGCGTCATTTTCGATCGCCGTGACGGTATCGGGCAAGACAAGCTTCTTGATGCCCGTGACACCGGCAAAGCCGGTGATCTTCGTGACCGTCGCCTTTTCTCCCGAGAAAGTACTCACCGCGGAGTAACGACCCGACGGGATATAAGCGGGAATCACAAGGACGCCGTTCTCCGGCACTTTTTCCGAAGTATCCTCCGTAAAGATGAAATACTCCGCCGTGCTGACGAAGCCGTCCGTCGCATTGACTTTCTTATAAGCACGCTCGCTCGGAATGGCGATGTAATACTCGACGAAAGCTTTATTCGTCTCAAAGGAAGTCTCGGTCAAAGTGACCTTCGTAAAGGTGCCTTTGGAGAAACCGTTGATCGTGACCGTGCCGTCGACGCCCACCGTCGAACGGAAGATATTGCCTTCGTCCGTCACGATGCCGAGTTCGTCATCCGACGTATAGGGAACGAAGTGGATCTCATCGGTGGCCTCGTCGAACCTATAGTTGTCATAATAATATTGATAAATATTCGAATTCGTGCCGTCCTCTTTCTTCTCGGGACCGTAGATCGTAAGATCTTTATTCCCTTCGAACGCCGTGCTCTTCACCGCCGCGAGGATCACGTCGGAGAGGAAATACACGTAACGCAGGGACTCGCAGTACGCGAAAGAATAAGAACCGATCGTGCCGACAGCGGAAGGCGCGATGACCTTATTCATCAACGTAGCGTTATAAGCAAACGCATAGTCTCCGATCTCGGTGACGCCGGCAGGGATCATATAGCTATTCAGCGCCGAATTGGACGCGAAATAGGTATGCAAAGTGTCATAGCCTGCGCGCGTGGTGGGATCGCCGTGATGATCGCTCGCATAAAGGAGAGCGGCGCCGTCTGCGCTCACGATGAAATAAGAATTGGAGATCGTAAGCTCGGAGAGGGAGAAGCACTTCGCAAAAGCGCCCGCGCCGATCTCCGTCACCTTCGAATTCAGCGTAAGCTTGCGGAGATTTTCCGCTTCGAAGAACGCTTTTTCGCCGATGGACGTCAAGTCTTCCGCATCCTCCATTCCGTTGATCACGGAGAGTTTCTTACAGCCGGAGAAAGCTTCTTTCCCGATGGACGTCAAATCCGCAGGGAAATTGATCTCCGTGAGCGCCGTGCAATCTTTAAAAGCTCCGTCCCCGATCCTGGTGACGGAATCGGGCAAGGTAAAGGACTTGATCGTGCTGTTTCCGCTGAAAGCGCCATCGCCGATCTCAACGACGCGATAAGTCATCTCGCCCTTTTTGATGTATTTTTGAATGACGATCTCTTGATCACCCGAAGTCAGCTTGCCTTCCGCCACACCGACGATACGAACGTCTTTGTCCCACGTGTCGCCGCCCGTTCCGTCGATCTCTTCGATATCGAAAATGGAGTTATCCGTATAGGCGCGGATATCCACGGAGAAACGGAAAGAGGAAATGAGCGTGACATTATTGTCGGGATTATTATAATAACGCGATTCGGGCGTGAAGACGAGATAATACTGCGTCTGCCCCGTCGTAATGACGTCATCGAGATTCGCCCAAGAGAGAGTGCCTTGAATGGGGATATACTCTCTGACGTAATACGTCGTTCCGGTATTATAAGAAGAAGCCAAACGATATTCGCGATCCACGATCTCATAATAACGGCCTTTGATGACGCGCTCCGCCGTGGCGTCCGTCGCCACTTTATAGACGATCTTGCCGTCTGCTCCGATCCTATAATAATCATAGAAATACATAGAAGCGGAAGACGCAAGCGCGATCTCCGAAACGGAGGTGCCGGAGAAGACTTCCGCGAAGCTCGGCGCGGCGGTGATCGCCATATTCGCTCTTCCGTTTACATTCTGCAGGACCGCTTTCGTCACGTCCACGCGGATCCAGACATAAGCCTCGGACTCGTAATTATCGTAATCTTCGGAGGGAACGAAATACGCCTTATAATAGAAATTTCCGTCCAGCGTATTGAGATTCTCATTCTTGTCGATATCATTCTCGGGGTCTTGGACATAGATCATATCATTCGCCCATTTCAGCGAACCTTCTATGTACTTACTCGGATTCTCGGCATCTCTGAATTTATAACCGGTTCCGCTCGTCACGACCTGCGGGAGGGGGATATCTTTCAAGAGGGTACCGAAAGCGACCGTCGCGATGGCGGAAGTCGGATTCGAGACTTCTTTCTCCACCTTCTTTTTCTCCACCTTGACGGAAGCGTAAATACCGACGGACTCCACGCCGTCCGGATCCTCCGGCAGGACATACGTATCATAATCCGTATCTTCATTGAAAGCGAAGATCACGGGGCATTTATAAACGTCATTGCCCAAAGTATCGAAAGTATTCACCTCTTGCTCGGTGTACTTCCATTGAATGGTATAATGGGTGGCGTCGATGGTCTCGGGCTTATAATACGCCGCGGCCTTTTCCGCATCCCATTTCCCCGTCTCGTCAAAGCAAGTCTCCGCGGCGGGACGACTCGTCGGATCCCATTTGTCATAATAAATCCAAGCGTCGGGATCATTTCCTTCGAGCCCCGCGCCGTACTCCACGGAACCGACGACGCGCTCAGCGGCGTTCGCCCCTTTTCCCGTCGTCACAAAGAAACGGACGTCGGCGGGTAAGACCTCCACGACGAGCTCGATGACTTTGGGCAAGAACTCGGGATCTTCCACGTCGCCGCTCGTACCGCGGATCAAAGCGGTATACGTGGCTTCGAAAGTGTATTTGCCGACGCGATCCGCCACGATGGAATAACCGTCGTTCCATTCGTATTTACCATACGTGGAATTCGTGGCGCGATCACCGATGATCTCGCTCTTAATGATGGGGTCTCCGAGCTTGATCGCGGTGGTCTCGGGGATCTCCCCTTCTTCGATACGGACGAAGCCTTTCTCGATCTCTTCGATGAAGACCTCGCCTTCCACCACCTCATAATTATCCTCATCCTTCGGCTTGAAGACATAAGCATAATATTTCTTGCTTACGGAAAGAGACTCGTCGGGGTTTTTCCAAGTCACGCTACCTTCCACCTTGACTTCGGAAGTGCTTTCTCCGGCGACGTACTTGAAATCCTTGGAAAGCGTGAGCTCTTTCAGCGCCATTCCGCTACGGAAGACGCCCGTGGCGCTGGAGACTTTCGGCTTGCTATTCGTTTGTTCCGCTTCCGACGCGCCATACAGGACAGGAGTGGCTTGTATGAAAGTGACGGGAAGCTTTTTATCGGAGCCGAGCGCCTTGGAGAGCTTCAGCGTGCTGTAATTCGTCGAATCGGTCGGCGTAAAGACGACATCGTAGGTGAGGGTCTTCGTGGAAGTCTGACCCGAGATCCAGGAGAAAGTCCCGGGGACAGACGCTACGGTCGGACAATCCTCTTGCGTAACGTTCGTAAAGGAGAGCATCGAACCATCCAACGCCTCGCCGATGCGCAGACGAAGGATCTGCGGATCTTCCGCAGGATAATTCGGAACGACCTCCGGCCAGAGATTCACCGTCGTGGCTGCTTTCGCGATCCTCACCGTCGCCGTCTCCGTCGCAGTCTGATACCCCTTCTTGGAGAAGGTGACCGTCGCTTCGTACGTTCCGGCATTGACGGGCGCGTCCACCGCCTCGCCTTTGTCATTCGCATAGGTGATCTCCCAGCCCTCGGTGTCACCCGTGGAGACCGACACCACGACGGACTTCGCCGTGCCGTCGTACGTCCCCTCATAGGGCTCTACCGTGAGCGTGAGCGTTTTCTTGCTACAAGCGGTAAAGGTGAAGACGCCTATCACCGCGACCAGCAAAAGCAGTAAAATGATCGAAAACCTTTTCTTATCCATAACAGCCTCCTGTAACTGTCGATACGATGTCTCTATCGTTTGTTTTATGCGTATGCGCGCGTTTGGCACACACCGAAATGATATCATTTTATATATAAAACTTCAATGCACACGCGCGTTTCTTACCTGTAAAATAATAGTAGTTAAAAAAAATTATCCATATCTTATTTGAATCTTAATTTTCACCAAAGGAAACGCCCGAAGGCGCCTTTACTGCCCCATCCGCAAGCAAACTTGACAAAAAAAGTCGGCGGATGGTATGATAAGCATACACATCGGGGCAAAAATAAGAAAAGAATACATAGGAAAAAGCAATGAACGCCTTTGAGAGATTTCTTCTCGCATTGAAAAAGACGATGGAAGTGCCGAAGCCATTCGGCGCATTTCATATTTGGACGCTTGAGATCATGGTCGTCGCGACCGTGCTTCTTTGCGTCTTTTTTCGAAATACGAGCGACAGGAAATTTCGATTGATCCTCTTCCTCTTTTGGGTGGTCCTCGTCCTTTTGGAAGTGCTGAAACAGCTCCGCAGTTCCTTTCGGATCGAAGGAGAGGCCCCGTATTGGAAATACCTTTGGAGCGCCTTCCCATTTCAGTTCTGCGATTCGCCTTTCTATATTCTCCCACTCGTCTTCCTTCTAAAAGAAGGAAAAGTGAGAGACGCGGCGATGGTTTTTCTCGCGAGCTATGCCTTCTTTGCGGGAGCGCTTGTCGTGATCGCCGTCCCGGAAAGCGTCTTTTGCGACACCCTCATCGGGAATGTCCACACGATGTTCCACCATGGCACGCAGGTGGCGCTCGGGATCTTCATCGCGGTGTATAATCGAAATCGTTTTACGCTTCGCACCTTCTTCTCGGCGATCCCAATTTTCCTCATCATGATCGCCATCGCGCAAAGCGCGAATTTCATTGCGCACAAATACATCCCCGACGAATATTTCAATCTTTATTACATCAGTCCTTTCTTCAACCGCAATTATCCTTTCTTCGGACCTGTCGGAGAAAAATATCATTGGACTTTGATCACCTTCGTCTACGTGATCGGATTTACGGGCATCGCCTTCTTGATGCACGCGGCGCAAAGAGGCATCCTTTCGCTCTTCGGAAGAAAAAAAACCAAGAAAGCATGACATCACCTCGGGATTTCAGAAGCAAGCCGTCTTTCTTTTTCGCTTCGCACGCGCTCTTTTTCGCCGCCGAAGCTCTTCTTTACGGTCTCATTCTCTCCGGAACGGTCGGTCGCAAAACGCAATACGCGACGATCGCTTTATCTTTTCTTTTTGCTTCGCTTTACGCTTCGAGAGACGAACGAAGCCTGATGACGATCTCTGCGCTCGCTTGCACACTCCTTGCGGATTTCTTTCTCGTGCTGACGTCACCCGATACTTACGGAAAGATCATGGCAATGCAGGCTTTCAGTTTTGTTCAACTCTTTTATTTTATTCGGATATTGCTTGATATTCAAAGCGAAAAGAAAGTCCTTTTTCATCTTGCGGCGCGTGCCCTTTTCCTCATTCTGGCGGAAGGGATCGCCCTGCGCATTCTGCGGGAAAGAGCAGATCATCTCAGCCTGCTCTCGGTCTTTTACTACGCGAATCTGGTCGGGAATCTTCTCTTCTCTCTTCCTCGGATCAAAAAATCCACGCTTCTCTTCTTCGGGCTCTTTTTCTTTCTCTGCTGCGACACCATGGTCGGACTCGGCGAAGGGATCGGGCGTTATCTCGACCTTTCAGCGGACAGCTTCCTCTATCGGCTTGCCTCCTCGGGATTTAATTACGTTTGGGCGTTCTATATCCCCGCCCAAGCCCTTCTCGCGATGAGCGTCTCCGCGCTTTTCTCCCCTTTCCTCCTCGCCGAAAAACTTCCCCTCCCGAAAAATGCGTCATAAGGGACTTTCTCCCTTGCCTGACCTCCCTGAAAAAGTCCCTTGAGAGTCCCTTGGGCAAGGGGCTTTTCACCTCTCGCGAAAAGCATAGAAAAAGCGGCGTCTTCCGAAGTGGAAAACGCCGCTTTTCGATGGGGGCTTAATAGACGATTTTCTTCGTCTCGATCGTCCCTCCGCTTAACAACATTTGCATAAAAGCGATCATCTCTTCCAAGACCAGCTTGGCGCTTTTATTATTTTGGACGAGATACCAGCAATGGAAATCCTTTTTCTTTGTGGAATAATAGGAGACGTAAGGCACGTTATTTTTATCCAACGCCGCCATAAGGCGCTCGCCCTGATCCATACAAACGATATCCCCCACCGTATGGCAAATAAATGCCGGCGGGAAAGCGGGGGTCACCCATTCCAGCAAGCTGATCTCTTTCTTGAGCGGGAAATTCTCGATATTTTTGATATCGTGCGTATCGACGCCCAAAACCTTATTCCCGATCCCTCTCGCAAGATCGAAGATCGTCTTCGTGCCGAGAGCGTACATCACGTCATACGGACCGCAGCCGAGGAGCGCGCCCTTGAATTTCACATCGGGACGCACGCAACCCAGCTTCTCTGCAAGCTCGGGATTCTCGAGGATCGTTATGGAATGCGCCGCGATCTGCGCACCCGCGCTGTCGCCCATAATATAAAGGTTATCAAGATCGAAATGATATTCTTCCGCATGCTCTTTCACCCATTCGATCGCTTTCATGGCATCGCGCGTAAACTGCGGGAAGCGATAATTCTCACAGGTGTGATAGGTAAAATTCACCACGCAGACGTCGAGCCGATCGACAAGCAAGCTCGCAATGCCCTTGCGATACTTCCTATCCCCCGCCATATATCCGCCGCCGGGACAATTGATGATCGTAGGGAGCTTCACGCCCACTTTATCCTCTTGACGATAGATATCGAGCGCGCAAACGTCGGGATATGCCTCGTCATAGACGATATCCTGATCTACGTGAATATTCTCGTATTTATAATGATTTTGCAGCCAATCGAACGCGACGTCGACCACTCTGAAAGCAAATCTCGGAAAGGATGCCATAATCTCCTCCTAAACTATTCTATAGTCTACTATAGTATAACGCATTTACTTCCGCGAAGCAAGGGGGTTCCCGCAAAAAAGCGGCTCGAAAAGCCCTTTCGACGAAAAACGTCAAAAACCTATTCCTTACTTCCTTTTAAACATTCGAGGATATCGCCGATCGTCTTTACCGAAAGCGCGGTTTCGTCCGATATTTCAATGCGAAAAGCATCCTCAAATGCCATAATGAGCTCCACGAGATCGAGAGAATCCGCCTTAAGATCCGACGCGAGGTCGGTCTTCGGAGAAAGCTCGACTCTCTCCTTCTTAAAATGCTCGCTTATGATCGCATAGACTTTCTCTTCCATATTCTCTCCTTTACGCCTCTTCTATGACGCGGACTTCGCCCTCGCCCATCACACAGATGAGATAATCGCCCCAATCGACATACTTCCCCGAGGAAGTCTCCTTGCGCAAGATCTCCGTGGTGATCCCCGTGCGCTGCCTTTTACCTTCCGCTTCTTTCGCCGTCCAAACCCGATAAAATGCATAAAGATCCTTCGGGCGCTCACTCGTATGGAAAAGCTTGGAGAGGCGCTCAACGTTTCTCGGCACGGAAGTATCCTCCACGTCCACGCCGACGGGCACTGCGGAGACCGCCAAGACGACGACATCCCCTTTATGCGAAAGTGAAATAAAGAGATCGGATCCCTTCAAAAAAGGCGCGCCTTGGGCGTCTTTCTCGATGCTCTCGGCGCCGAGCTCTTTCACGATCCCTTCCGTCTTATGCTTATTCGTGACAAAAAGCAGGATCTCTCCTTCTTGCACGGGATATTTCATTATGCCTCTCCTCCTTCATTCGAAGAAGATCCGCCCTCCGTCGAGGCGGCTTTTCGCGCGGCGGAACGTCTGAACGCGGGTATCCTCGAGCGATCCGCGGGCACAAAGCGGAAATTGCTGCCATGCCATTCGAAGGCGAGGCTTCCCGTCTGTCCGTTTCTGAATTTCTCTATCAAGAGCTCGACGATGGTATCATTGGGATCTTGATCCTTTTCCTTATAAAGGAAAGCGACGATATCCGCATCCTGCTCGATGGAGCCGCTGTCACGCAAATCGTGGAGCTGAGGCTTGTCTTTATTGATCTCCGCGCTTCTCGACATCTGCGAAAGCACGATGACGGGCGTATTGATCTCCTTGGCAAGGAGCTTCATATTACGGCTGATCTCCGCAACTTCCTGCTGACGGCTTTCCTTCCCGGGATACGTCATCAGCTGCATATAGTCGATGATGATGAGATCGATCTCGCATTTATTCTCGATCATAAAACGTCTGCATTTCGCAAGGATATCGCCCGGCGTCTGCAACGTGGTCTGATCCACGTAAATATGGCTCTTCCAAAGCTGCTGACGAGCCGCATTGAGGGAAACGAATTCCTCCATCTCGAGCTTGCTCTTCGCAATGCTCGAATTCTCCACGCCCGCGATGGAGCAAAGCATACGTTGGACAAGCTGTCCGGACGCCATCTCAAGGGAGAAAATGAGGATATTCTTATCCTCGTCGCGCAAAGCGATATTCGTCGCGATATTCAAAGCAAAAGCGGTCTTACCCACGCCCGGACGCGCGGCAAGGATCACAAGATCGCTGGGCTGAAGCCCATTGACGACGTAATCCAGATTCGAGAAGCCGGTCATCAGTCCTCTCGAAGCGTCGGGATTCGCATGTTGCTCCTCGATCTTATGCATGACTTCATCCACGATCTCGCCGACCCGCACGAGCGAAGAACGCTCTTTGGACTGCGTGACGGAAAGAATGCGCTGTTGCGCATAGGAAAGGCTCTCGTCCCCGTCTTCCGACGTATAGACGTCCTCCGCGATGTCCTTGCTCACCTCGAGCAAAGCGCGCAAAAGACCTTCTCTCTTCAGGATATCGACATAGTACTTACAGCCCGCCGCGCTCGGAATGGAGGAGGCGAGCGCCGAGAGATACGGGACGTCGCCCGCATCTTCGAGCGTGCCTTTCAGCCTCATTTTATCCGCAACGCTGACGATATCGAGGGGATGGCTCTCCAAATAAAGCTCACGCATCGCGACAAAGATCGCCTTATGCGCAGGCAAGGAGAAATCATCCTCCGCCAACCGCGTCAACTGCTCATTCACCGCGCGTCTGTCGATCAGGAAAGCGCCGAGAACGCTCTTTTCCGCTTCGACATTCGCAGGATATGTACGTATTTTTTTCTTTTTATTCTCCGCAGGCATATCAAACTCCCTCTTTTTCTTTCGGCGCATCCTCGGATCCTTCTCCGAAGGACGCAATAATCTTTTTATTCTTTTTCTCCGTCCAATATATTATAACAAATACCGTGATCAAGCTCAATACGAAAAGCGAAATTATCACGCTATACAGCAAAACGCCGTTTAATCCGTATTGTTTGATCTCGAGATCTTTCTCTTCGCCCGCTTCGAGCTTCCAGGTGTGATAATACAAGCCGTCTTCGCCCGCTTCGACGCTGTCCGCATTCGACTTTGTCGAAACGAAGCGCGTCCCGTATACATAATACAACTCACAGCCCGAAAGATCCGTCTCTTCATAGCCCTCGCCGAGAAGAGCGCGCGCGTAAGCCATGGTTTCTTCCGAATAATAATTCGGGCTAACGTTATCATAGACGTACAAAACGCCTTTGGCCGCTTTCTCCTGCGCCTCGTTCGGCTCTTTTCCCGTATAACCGAGCGCCGCATAATACTCGGCGACCGAAGGAAAGACCACGCATAGCTCGACGACCCCCGCCGTATCGGCTTTCAACTCGGCATAGCTCGTCCATCCTTGCTCTTCCGAAAAAGCCTTGAGACAACGGATCGCCTCTTGCTTTACAATCTCCGCATCTTCCGCTTCGGCGTCGTACTCCAAACGATACTCCCTATGTACGGCATCGGCGTCGTCTATGTAATACGTAAAAGTGAAAGCTTTCGCGCATCCGCCGAAAAGCAAAGCGATGGCTCCGAGAAGGAGAAGGATCAGGGCGATCTTCTTGATCATAACGAGGCAAGCTCCGTCACCGCCGCGCGGAAAAGCTCCATCGCTTTCTCGAAAGGCGCTTGCGTGGTGAGGTCCACGCCCGCCACCTTCAAGATCTCCAGAGGCGGCATGCTCCCGCCGAGGGAAAGAAACTTCATATAGCCTTCGAGCGCCCCGGGCTTCCCCTCGAAGATCGCCGCGGAGATGGCGGCTGCGGAGACGATGCCCGTCGCATATTTATACACGTAAAACGAAGTGTAAAAATGCGGAATGCGCGCCCATTCATAAGAGATGAGCTCGTCCGTGGGCTCTTTGCCGTAATATTTTGCATTCAACGCGGCATATATCCCGCAAAGCTCCTCGGGCGTAACCGTTCCGTTCTTTTCCACCGCCTCATGCGCCTTGAGCTCGAACTCGGCAAACATCGTCTGGCGGAAGAAGGTTGTGCGGAACATATCCGCAAGATAAGAAAGCAGATACGCCCTATCCGCCTTGCCTTCCTTCAAAAGATAACGGAAAAGAAGCATCTCATTTACCGTGGACGCGATCTCCGCGACGAAGATCTCATATCCCGCCTTGGGAGAAGGCTGCGCCGCATCCGACTTATAAGAATGCATCGCGTGACCGAGCTCATGGGCGATCGTGAAGACGTCGTGCGTCGTCTCTTTATAATTCAAAAGCACGTAAGGATGCGAGGTGTACGTCCCCCAAGAATAAGCGCCGCTACGCTTATTTTCCGTCTCGTAAACGTCGATCCAGCCGCCGTCGCGCGCCTGCTTCAGAAGCGCGACATACTCCTCGCCGAGGCATGACAACGCGCGAATCACGAGATCATACGCCTCTTCATAGGAAAGGCGAAGGTCCGCTCCCGTCACAAGGGGCACATGCATATCGTACATCGTGAGCGAAGGAACGCCGAGCCTTTTCTTTCGGACTTCGAGATAGCGCAAGAGATCGGGAATGCCTTTATTCACGCTCTCGAGAAGATTCTCATACGCTTTCACGTCCACATTCTCGCCGTCCATCGACATTTCGAGAGCGCTTTTATAGCCGCGAAAATAAGCGTAAAACTCGTCTTTCTCGATATTCCCGAGATAAAGCGCGCCGATGGTATTGATCATCTCTTTATACGCCGTGAACATGCTCTCGTACGCGGCGCGACGCACCTCTCTGTCCTTGCTCATCAAAAGCTCGCTGTACGTGCCGTGCGTAAGGCGCACGGTCTCTCCCGCCTCGTCTTTGACATCGCGGAATTTCACGTCCGCATTGTCGAACATCGTAAAGGCATTTTGATACCCGCCCGCGATCTGCGAGACCTTCGCAAGGATACGCTCTTCCTTGTCCGAAAGATAACGCTTGCGGTTTCGCGCGAGCTCGGTCAAAGCATAGGAATAATCGGCGAAAGCCGCTTCCTTCGAAAGAGCGATAAGCTCCTCCGCCGTATAAGAAGCGATGATCTCGGGGGTGATGAAACTCGCCGCCTCCGCGATCTCGGCGCTGAGCGCACGAATGCGCCCGACCCTGTTTTGGGACTCGGCGAGCGCCGTATTCTCATCTTGCTTCATCTTGGCAAAAACATATAAATTCTCCACGAGGAGAGAGATCTCCGTCTCTTCTTTCATACAAGCGAGGAGACTTTCCTTCGAGCCGAGCTTGCCGACGTACTTTGACAAAGCGTCTTTCTTTCCGGCGAGGGTCTCAAAAGTCTCATCCCATTTGCTTTCGGGCAAAATGCTCGAAAGATCCCACTTATATTTTTCCGCGACTTCGCTTCTCTTCATATTCTTTTACGCCTCCAATTTTTGCTCGCCTTCTTTGATGAGCCCGTTCTTCCGCATCAGCTCGCTCACGCCGAAGGAAACGCCCGCGGGGATCACGAAGAGACACAGCAGGACGCCGAGGGCGATCTTCCATCCGGGAAGTCCCGCCGCTTGCGAAGCGTCGATGGCGCCGAAGACACCCACCAAGCCGGAAGTGCCCATGCCGCCGCCCGCTGCATTACATCTGAGATCGAGAAGCACCGCCACGAGCCCCGCCACGGCGCTCGCCGCGATCTCGGGGACCATAATGAGCGGTTTCTTCATAATATTCGGGATCTGGAGCATGCTCGTGCCGATCCCCTGCGAGATCAGCCCGCCCACGCCGTTCTCGCGGAAAGACGCCACGGCAAAGCCGATCATATGCGCCGCGCATCCCGCGACCGCCGCGCCGCCCGCGATGGACAAAGCGTCCACGTACTCCGCGGAGACCGCCGCCGTGATCGCGATCCATATCGCCGCGGAAGAAGTGGGCATCGTGAGGAGTATACCCATCACGACCGCCACGAATACGCCGACAATGATCTTGACGGCGACACCCGCCTCGATGGCAAGCGCGATGCCGACGCCGAGAAGCTCGATCAATTTGATAAAGGGCCAAGCGAGGAAGATCCCCACAAGGGTCAGAAGCATCATTCCGAGAGGAACGAGGACGATATCCAGCTTGGTCTTACCCGCATAAAGCAAAGCAATCTCAACGGTGAAAAGCGAGAGAACGTATGAGCCGACGGGATTTCCCGGGGCATTCATCAGCAAAAGCTTCAATCCGTCAAGCGCCGAAGCGTCTCCGATGAAGAAGCTGAACGACGCGCCTTTGACGAGGACATTCACGAAAGCCGAAGCAAAAGCGCCCACGAGCCCCGTTACCGCCGCCGTAAAGACCACGAGCGGGCTCGCCTTGAGCTTATACGCGATCCCCACGCCGATGCCCGCGCCCATCAAGGATTTGGCGATCTTGGCGATATAGTCCAACGTATGCGCGAAAGCATTGTCGCCGAGCCAAGAAGCGATCTGCGCGAGGATCGTCCCCGCGATGAGCGTACAGAACAGTCCTTGCGCCATGCCCGAAAAAGCGTCGATAAACCAGCGTTTTGCGAGCCGCTTCGCCGTCTCTTTTACGGGACAATTCTTTTTTTCTTCCGAAAGCGGAGCCTCTATGCTCTCGCTCTCTTCTTTGATGATCTCGTCCATTTTTCTCTCCTCGATCGGATCCCGATCTTCGCAAGAAGGCGCTTATCCGCGCCGTCCGCCGAGCTAATTCTTCACGCAGGCTTCGTAAAGCAGGACAGTGCCCGCCACGCCGACATTCAGAGAATCGCATTGTCCCATCATCGGGATCGCCACGTAATCCACTTCTTTGTCATACCATACGCGGCTGATGCCGTAGCGCTCGCTTCCCATCACGAAAGCAACGCGTTTGCCGAGAGGAAGCTCGTAATACATCTTCTCCGCGCGGCTGTCCGCAAGATAGATCGTGAAATGCTTACTCTTGAGATAAGCATAGCAATCGTCCACGCTCTCAAACTCGATAATAGGCACGTGAAACGCCGCCCCCATCGTGCTGTGAATGAATTTCGGATGCGTTAAACGGGCTTTTCGATTCACGATAAACACGGCGTCCGCGCCCGCGCCGTCCGCCACGCGCACGAGAGTGCCCATATTGCCGGGGATCTCGACGCCGTCCAAGATGAGGATGACCGCTTTATCGTCCAACGCGAGGTCATCGAGGGAATAATCCTTCATATAACAGATCGCGAGGACGCCGTCCGGCTTATCCTTCTCCGCAAGCTTCTCAAAGACCTTTTTGCTCACGGTGTAAGCGTGCTCCGCGCGCGGAAGCATCTCCCGCACAAGCGAAACGCACTCATTCGTATACACGCATTCGGGCGACACGAGGAGCGCGTCGACGCGCAAGTCATTGTCAAGCGCAAGTTTCGCGAGCCAATATCCCTCCGCGACGAAAAGACGCTTGGGATTCGGCTTGCTATTCGCGGCAATGGCTTTCACCGCGCGAACGACCGGATGCGCCTCTCCGATATTCAAGAGGCGACGCTCCGCGAGTATTGCTTGTAACCTCTCCTGCAGATCCGCCATTATTTCACGATGAAATTGATGATCTTGCCGGGGACATAGATCACCTTCACGACATTCTTTCCTTCAAGGTTCTGCGCGATGTCGGAGGACATGACCGCCGCGACGGCGTCCTCTTGACCTGCTGTGCGCGCGATGCGCACGACGCCCTTAAGCTTGCCGAGGATCTGCACGGGGATCTCCACTTCGTCCTCCACGAGCATTTTCTCATCGTATTCCGGCCAACGGCTCTCCGCGATAAGCGTCTTATTCCCGATGGCTTCATTGATCTCTTCCGTGATATGCGGCGCGACGGGATAAAGGAGGGTGAGAAGCGTTTCGAGCTCGCCCTTCGTGACATAGCCATCCGCATAGATCTCATTCACGTATCCCATCATCGCGGCGATGGCGGTATTAAAGCCCGTCGCCTCATAATCCGCCGAGACCTTCTTGATCATCTTATGCGTGCTCGCCATATGCTTCTTGCTATAGCCGATCTCCTCCGTCATGATCTCGGGGAGGCGCCACACTCTGTCGAGGAAGCGTTTGCAACCAACGATGCTATTATCCGACCAAGGCGCGGGACGCTCATAATCGCCGATAAACATCACGTACGTGCGGAGAACGTCGCTGCCGTACTTATCGATGCAATCATTCGGATTTACGACGTTGCCGAGGCTCTTGCTCATCTTATTGCCGTCGCTGCCGAGCAAAAGGCCTTGCGCCGTACGCTTTTTATAAGGCTCCGCATTGGGCACGGCGCCGATGTCATAAAGGAAGCGATTCCAAAAACGCGAATAAATGAGGTGGCGCGTGACGTGCTCCATGCCGCCGTTATACCAATCCACCTGTCCCCAATACTTGAGCTTTTCGGGATCGGCAAGGGCGTTCTCGTTCTTCGGATCGATATAACGAAGGAAGTACCAAGAGGATCCCGCCCACTGCGGCATCGTGTCCGTCTCGCGCTTCGCCGCGCCGCCGCATTGCGGGCACTTACAATTCACCCAATCGGTGACCTTGGAGAGCGGAGACTCGCCGGTATCCGTCGGCTTATAATCTTCGAGGGGCGGAAGCTTCAAAGGAAGCTCTTCCTCGGGCACGGGGACCATGCCGCATTTCTCGCAATACACGATGGGAATGGGCTCGCCCCAATATCTCTGACGATTGAACGCCCAATCCTTCATATTGTAATTCACTTTCGCGGAGCCGATGCCCTCTTTCTCGAGGTGCTTGATCATCGTAGCGATCGCATCTTTCACGGAGAGCCCGTTCAGGAAGCCGCTATTGATCATCGTGCCGTTATAGATATCGGTATACGCCGTCTTTTCGAGATCCACCTCTCCGTCGATGACCTGCACGATGGGGAGAGAATATTTCTTCGCGAAATCATAGTCCCTCGTATCATGCGCGGGGACTGCCATGATCGCGCCCGTGCCATAGCCCATCATCACGTAATCCGCCACAAAGATGGGGACTTCTTTGCCCGTAAGGGGGTTGACGGCGCTGACGCCTTTCAGCATCACGCCCGTCTTATCTTTCTGAAGCTGGACGCGCTCGAACTCATTCTTGCGGCGCGCCGCTTCGCGATACGCTTCCACTTCCGCCAAATTCTCGATCTTGTCCTTATTCTCTTCGATCAAAGGATGCTCCGGCGCGATACACATAAACGTAACGCCGAAGATGGTGTCGCAACGCGTGGTAAAAACGCGGAGCTTGCCACCCGTCGTGAGACCGAAATCCACTTCCGCGCCATAGCTCTTGCCGATCCAATTCTCCTGCTCGGTCTTGACCCTCGGGAGGAAATCCAACCCTTCAAGGCCGGAGAGGAGCTTATCCGCATAGTCGCGGATCTTCAAGAACCAAACGTCTTTCTGTTTCTGAATGACCTCGCTTCCGCAACGATCGCACACGCCTCCCTGCGACTCTTCATTGGAGAGGACGACCTTACATTTCTCGCAGAAATTCACGTACGTATTGCTACGATACGCCAAGCCTTTTTTATAAAGCTGAAGGAAGATCCATTGCGTCCATTTATAATAGCCGGGATCGGTGGTGTCCACCGTGCGGCTCCAATCGAAAGAATACCCCACTCTCTTGAGCTGGCTCACGAAGGTATGGATATTGCGATCGGTGACGAGACGCGGATGCTGATTCGTCTTCATCGCATAATTCTCGGTGGGCAAGCCGAAAGCATCCCATCCGATGGGGAAAAGCACGTTATACCCTTGCAAACGTCTCTTTCTCGAGATGACCTCCATCGAGGTGAAAGCGCGGATATGTCCGACATGCAGACCTGCGCCCGAAGGATACGGGAATTCGATCAGCCCGTAAAACTTCGGTCTTTTATCGAAATCGATCGCCTTGAAGAGCTCTTTCTCTTCCCATATTTTTTGCCATTTTGCCTCTACTTCTTTCGGTGAATACTCTTTCATTTTCGTCCTCATACGCGCGCTTGCTTCGGCAGGCGCGAAAATCACTATAATAAATAATAATATAGGATTCATTTGCAAAAGTCAAAGATTTTCTCCTCCCGAAAAAGCCTTTTCGGCTTTTCGGAAATATCCGTCCTCCGCCGCGGACAAAAAGCCGCCGTGCCATTATAAAAAAGTCGAAATTCGGCAATCCTATATACGGAGGTATGAATGACGATGAACCCTTTTGAACTGAAACCCATAAATATGGAGGACTGTTTCACAGACAGAAGCACCCTCTACGGCTACAGCTATGACAAATACAACGCCGACCCCTATACGAAGCTCCGCATCATCTTGATGAACGGCGCGGAATACGAGCAAGTCTGGTTCGGGCACAATACGATGCGCTGCGAAGCGAGCGGTGATCTCAGGCGAGATCTTGCTCTTCTCCGAAGGAGCGAGCAAATGCAACAAAAGCGTATCGCTTGCTTAAAGCCCATCTCGGAGAGCGTTCTGGAGAACACCATCGGCTACGAGCAACTCGCCGTGGATCTCACCGCCCTGATGGCGGCTCGCGAAAAGGACGCTTACGTCAAACACTGCTTGGATTTTGCTCTTCTCGAGGATTTCGACCATCTTTACCGCTATGCCGATC
>JAGCXI010000008.1 GCA_017961365.1 Clostridia bacterium | reverse complement strand
CTTTGACGAAGCGGCGTATTACGCGGTCTTCGACGCCTCCATTCTTTATCTGAAGGGAGCCGCGAAAGAAGAGGAGAAGCCCGTAGAGCTCGAAGAGCGCACCTTGAAAGAGAGCCTTGTCGCCGCGAGCGAAGCCGGCAAGCAGAAGAATATCACGAAGAAGAGCATCATCGCCTATCTCTCCGAGAAATACGGCGATACGGTGGAGCTCATCGGCAGGGGACAGAAGACAGGGAACGGCAAGCTTCCGCTTTCCGACAATCACTTTGTCATTGCGGCGGACGGCGTGCGCACCTGCTTTACATACGTATATGAAACGAAGGAGGGCGGCGTGGTCTCTCTCCTGCGTTTGGACGCGAAATACGTGGACGATCTCTTGGAGAAACATCCCGACGTCGGTCTCAGCCGTTTCCCGAAGAACAAGGCGGGGGATTGGTACAGCGTCGTCGCGGACGACAGCTTTGACGAAGCGGCGTATTACGCGGTCTTCGACGCCTCCATCCGTTACCTCAGAGGTGACGTGACGGATGAGCCCGAGCCGATGGAGGACATCTCTCTGAAGGAGAGCCTCGCCGTTGCGGAAGAGGTCGGCGCGGTGGGCGTCGTCACGAAGAAGTCCATCATCAAGCATCTTTCCGAGACTTTCGGCGAGAAAGTGGAGCTTAACGGCAGAAAGAAGAGGACGGATAACGGCAAGCTTCTCGTCTCGGATAATCACTTTGCCCTCGGCAAGAAGAGAGTCTGCTTTACGTACGTTTATGAAGACGAAGAAGGCAAGGTCACCATTCTCGTAAAGACGAGCGCCGCTTATGCGGCGGCGTTGCGCGACGTGCACGGCGCGGTGGTGAATCACAGCCCCTTCCCGAAAAATAAAGAGAAAGACTGGTACAGCGTGGTCATCGACGCCGGTTTCACGGAGAGGCAGGTCTATGCCTTCCTTGACGATGCGGCGCGTCTTGCCCTCGGCGAGTCCGTCGTGCTCGAAGAGCGCACCTTGAAAGAGAGCCTTATCGCCGCTTCCGAAGCGGGGAAGAGCACCATCACGAAGAAGGGCGTCATCGACTATCTCTCCGAGAAATACGGGGACGACGTGGAGCTCATCGGCAGAGGAAAGAAGACCGGGAACGGCAAGCTTCCGCTTTCGGATAATCATTTCACAACGGCGGCGGACGGCAAGCGCACCTGTTTTGCTTACGTCTACGAGACGGAAGAAGGCGGCGTGCTCTCGCTCGTGCGTTTGGACGCGAAGTACGCGGAGTATCTTGCGGAGAAGCATCCCGACGTTTGCACGAGCCGTTTCCCCAAGAATAAGGCGAGAGACTGGTATAGCGTCGTTGCGGACGGCACGTTCGGCGCGGTGGCGTATTACGGCGTTTTCGACGCCTCCATCCGTTATCTGAAAGGAGAAGCGGCGGAGGATACCGCTCCGATGGAGGAGATCACTCTCAAAGAGAGCCTCGCCGTGGCGGAAGAGATCGGCGCGGTGGGCGTCGTCACGAAGAAGTCCATCATCAAGCACCTTTCCGAGACTTTCGGCGAGAAAGTGGAGCTTAACGGCAGAAAGAAGAGGACGGATAACGGCAAGCTTCTCGTCTCGGATAATCACTTTGCCCTCGGCAAGAAGAGAGTCTGCTTTACGTACGTTTATGAGGACGAAGAAGGCAAGGTCACCGTTCTCGTGAAGACGAGCGCAGCTTATGCGGACGCTTTGCATGACAAGCACGGCGCGGTGGTGAACCACAGTCCCTTCCCGAAGAATAAAGAGAAAGATTGGTACAGCGTGGTCATCGACGCCGGCTTTACGGAGAAGCAGGTTTATGATTTCCTCGATGACGCCGTGCGCCTTATCCTGAATGAAGAGCCCGCTCTTGCGGAAGTGGCGGCGACGGTCGAAGAAGAAAAGCCCGTCATCCCCGAAGCGCCCGTCGAGAAGGAGATCCCCGCGGAAGAGCCTGCGGAAGAAAAGACCGAAGCTCCCGCAGAAGAGGCGCCCGTGGAACTGGAAGAACTCACTTTGAAAGAAGCGATCGAAGAGGCGCAGGCAGTCGGCGCTTCGGACGTGGTCAGCAAGAAGTCCATCGTCGTGTATCTCGATCGGAAGTACGGCAAGAAGCTGGAGCTTCATCCGAGGAAGATCCGCACGGATAACGGCAAGCTTCTCGTTTCGGACAATCACTTTGCGCTCGGCGAAGGGAAGCGCGTGTGCTTCACGTATATTTATCAAGACGAAGCGGGCAAGGTGGTGATCCTCCTTCGCGCGAGCGAGGAAGAAGGACAGTCGCTCGCTGTGGCCCATGAGGAGAGGATCCATCACAGCGCCTTCCCGAAGAATAAGGACAAAGACTGGTATAGCGTGGTCGTGGACGACAGCTTTACGGCGAAAGACGTTTACGCGATGCTTGATCGCTCGATCAAATACGTCCTGAATAAATAAAATAACGGCGGGATTTTTCGTCGGATCGCTTCGGAGACCCGACGAGAGTCTCAGCCTTGGTAAATCAATTCCTTCTTTGATCTACGACATCGCATAAAAGGAAAGAAAAACTATGAAAAAAGCGCTTCGCATCACCCTCGTTCTCATCTTGCTCCTTCTTCTCACTGTAGGGGCATTTTCTTGCAAGAATCCTTGGAAGAAAGATAAATACGTCTCTTACACGATGGACGTGAGATCGGATGGAACGTTCAAGATTCTGCAGATCACGGATATGCACCTCATCAACGCCACGTATACGAATGACGACGTGGAGCTCGATGTCAGCTTGCGCGACGAATGGGCGATGGAATGCGTCTCTACGGTCATAAACGAGGCGAAGCCGGATATGATCATGGTGACGGGCGACAGCGTGTATTGCCTCGATCAGGTCTCCAAGGTGCGTCATTTCAGTTCGGATAACGAGGCTTGCTTCCGCAAGTTTGCGGATTTCATTGATAGTTTCAAAATTCCTTGGGCTTTCTGTTTCGGAAATCACGACGAGGAAGGCGACGTCAAGCGCAAGGCGACCATCAAGTACGACAAGACGCTTGCCAAGAAAGAGCTCAGCGCCTATCTGACTTCGGGCGACTTGAAGTATTGTATGTACGTGGACGGGCCCGACGAGATCAACGGCGTGGGGAATTATATCATCAACGTTTTGAATAAAAACGGCAGTGTGAATAACGCGATCGTCATTATGGACAGCGGCTCTTATCTCGGCGCGGATGACTGGAAATATGAGTATGTCCATGACGATCAGCTCGATTGGTACGAGAGGGCGATCAAGCATATCGCTTTGAAGAATCAGACCTTGAACGTAAGCTCCATTATCTTCCAGCACATTCCTTTCAATGAGTATCGTTACGCTTTGGAGCGTTATATCGGCGCCTTGACCGTGCTCGGCGAGGATTGGAAAGCTACCATCAAGCCGGACGGCACGGGCACGGAGCGTTCCATCGAGAGCGAAGGCGAGACCATCACTTATCACGGCGGCGTGTATAATGAGGGCGAGATCTGCGCCTCCTATATCGGCGATTATAAGGGCAATTATTATGACGGCGGGCATGAATTCGAGCGCATCCTCAAGCTGGGGAGCACGCAGGCGGTCTTCTGCGGTCACGATCATAGAAACACTTTCTCTTTCACCTATAAAGGCGTTCGCCTGACCTACGGAATGAGCGTGGATTACAGCGCGAACGGACTCACCCCCTTGAAAGAGAATCAGAGGATCTTCGAAGAGACCGTGCAGCGCGGCGGCACGCTCATCACGCTGCATGCGGATAGCAGCGTCGGGATCGAGCAGATCCATTTTGACAGAAATCTTTATCAAGAAGAACTCGTGAAGAGAGGACAGGCTTCGTAATATGGCGAGGAAGCGTGTCGTCGTCGGGCTCAGCGGCGGCGTGGACAGCGCCGTCGCCGCTCTTCTTTTGAAGCGGGAGGGCTATGACGTCATCGGGCTTTTTATGCGAAACTGGCATGAAGAGGACGAGAGCGGGCAATGCACGTCGGACGACGATTTTCTCGACGTACGTCGCGTGGCGGATAAGATCGGTATCGATTATTACGCTTTGGATTTTTCGGAAAAATACGTCGAGCGCGTTTTCTCTCATTTTGTGGAAGAGTATAAAAAGGGGCGCACGCCCAATCCCGACGTTTTATGTAATCGGGAGATCAAGTTCGACGCTTTTTCTTCCTTCGCGGAGACGATGGAGGCGGATCTCGTCGCGACGGGACATTACGCCGACGTTTCGCACGGCGAAAGACATCTGCTCCTGCGTTCGGCGGATGAGAATAAAGATCAAACGTATTTTTTGAATCAAATCACGGAAGAACAGCTGTCTCGCGCCCTCTTTCCCTTGGGCGCGCTCGAAAAAGGGGAGGTCAGACGTATCGCGAAGGAGGCGGGGCTTCCCGTTTGGGAGAAGAAGGACAGCACGGGCATCTGCTTCATCGGCGAAAGAAATTTTCGCAAGTTCCTTGCTTCTTATATCCCGATGAAACGGGGCGAGATCGTGACGACGGACGGCAAAGTCGTCGGCATGCACGACGGCGTTTTTTATTATACGAAAGGACAGCGCAAAGGGCTCGGCGTGGGCGGCGGCGGAAATGGGCAGCCTTATTTCGTCGTCGGGAAGGACGTCCCGAATAATCGGCTCATCGTCACGCAGGGAGAGACCGAGCTTTTGTATTCTTCCTCGCTTCGGGTGGATGATTTCCATTTCATTTCGGAGCGGCTCCCGGAAGGGGAGAGCGAGGTGCTTGCGCGGGTACGGCATCGTCAGCCCCTCCAAAAGGCGGTCGCCCTCGTGGAGGGGAAGAAGGT
>JAGCXI010000060.1 GCA_017961365.1 Clostridia bacterium | reverse complement strand
GGTTCTCTTTCACTCCCCTCACGGGGTTCTTTTCACCGTTCCTTCACAGTACTATTCGCTATCGGTCACTTGACGTATTTAGCCTTAGGAGATGGTCCTCCTGTCTTCCCACCGGATTCCTCGTGTCCTGTGGTACTCCGGTACTCGCCTTGCTCGGTTGCCTCCGCCTACGGGGCTGTCACCCTCTTCGGCCGACCTTTCCATTGTCGTTCTGCTCTGCAGCCTTCGCAATTACGCGAGCCCTTCACCCCGCCGCATATCGCTATGCGTCGGTTTGGGCTTTTCCCCGTTCGCTCGCCACTACTAAGGGAATCGATCGTTTTCTTTCTCTTCCTCCGGGTAATAAGATGTTTCAGTTCCCCGGGTTCCCCTCCGTACACTATTGATTCATGTACGGATACCAAGACATTCTCTTGGTGAGTTTCCTCATTCGGATATCTGTGGATCAATGCTCATTTACAGCTCCCCACAGCTTTTCGCAGTTAGTCACGTCCTTCTTCGGCGTCAAGTGCCAAGGCATCCACCCTACGCTCTTCGTAGCTTAATCTTCTCAAAAGCTCTCGCTTTCAAAAGTCTTTTATAACTTCTCGTTAGTTTAATGTATCCTCAGCAAAATATCTATATAGTGAAAATTGTTCGTATTACTCTTTACTCTTTTCGTCTTTTAGATATTTCTTTCTAATTGATCGAGATTCCATATCAACCTGGTGATATGAAACCTCCTATGCAGTTGTCAATGTGCTTGAAGCAGCGAAAGCTGCTTTTAGGGGTGAGCGATCTTCTCGCTACTGGTGGACTAAAGTAGACTCGAACTACCGACCTCACGCTTATCAGGCGTGTGCTCTAACCAACTGAGCTATTAGTCCTCATACTGGTGGAGATGATCGGGTTCGAACCGGTGACCTCCTGCTTGCAAGGCAGGCGCTCTACCAACTGAGCTACACCCCCTTATGCCTGCCGTCTAAAATAGACAGCTTTATAATAGTAGCATTTGGAAAAATATTTGTCAATACTTTTTCTTGATTTTTTTAGCAATTTTCCGATTTTTTTCAAAGAAGTTTTTCGGACTCCTTTTCCGCGAAAAAAACAAGGCGATGCGCCTTGCCTTTCGGGGCTCTTTCCCCCTCTCTATCCCGAAGGGATAAAGGGGTCAGAACATCTTCTTTTTCGCGAGAAAAATGCCGGAGACGACGGCAAGGACGAAGGAAATGGCGCAGACCACGCCGAAGCCCCAAGGCGTATTATTGCTATTCCAAGGGATCCCGCCGAGGTTCATTCCGAAAAGGCTCGCCACCAAAGTGGGCACCGAGATGACCAGCGTCAACGCGGTGAGGAACTTCATGATGTCATTGACGTTATTCGAGATGATGGTGCCATAGGCCTCCATCGTTCCGTTCATGATCTCGCGATAAATGGAACACATCTCCGCCGCCTGCTTATTCTCGATGCTCGCATCCTCGATGACGTCCTGATCCTCGTCATATTTCTTAAGATAGGACTGTTTATTCAGCTTCTCGATGACGGCGTCGTTCGCGGAGATGGAGGTGCTGAAATAAACGAGGGACTTCTGCAGATCCAACATCTCGAGGATGGCATTGTTCTTCATGCTCTTTTCGAGGGTGGATTGCAAGCGCTGGCTCGCCTTATTGATGAGGCGGAGATAATAAAGATACTTGGTGGAAACGGCATAAAGGAGCTGGAAAGTCAGGCGCGTGGACTTATGCGTCTCGACATTCTTCACCCTGCCGTATTTAAAGTCATTGACGACGGAATTTTCCTTCAAGCAGACCGTTACGAGATAATTGTCCTTATGTATGATGCTCATAGGGATGGTGCCATACGTATAGTAATCATTCTCGGGGTCTTCCTCGATGAGAGGGACGTCCAAGAGGATCATCACACAATCGTCTTCCTTGTCGATACGGGCGCGCTCTTCTTCATCGAGAGCGGCTTTGATATTCTCTTCCGAAATGCCCGTCAAAGAGGAGATCTCCTCAATCTCGCGGTCATCGGGATTGATCAAACTGATCCATTTATTGACCAAAAATTCGGAGCTTAACTCCGTGCCTTCCGGACATACGCCCAAATTCTTATTCTCATCGTTAAAAATGATATCGATCATACGCGCCTCCTTGGAAATAAGTTCCGCAGAGGACACTCATTAAAAATGCCGAGAGCGGAACGATACAGTCTGCATAATATTATCTTCGTCAGGATCCATATCTTTCCCCTCCTTTACAAAAGCAGTTTATCATCATTCAAGAAGAGTTGCAAGCATTTTCGCGAAAAAAATTCGCTCGCGCACGAGCGCGCATTATCCCTACTTTATGCGGGCGTCCGCCGCGGCTTCTTTCGGACGCTCAGTTCCCGACGCGTTCCTCCACCTCTCGAAGCAGGAGACGCAGTCGATCCGTCTCTTCGCGATCCGACCTTTCGTACTTCGGCTCTTCGACGACGGGGAGCCGTTTCTCCCGAAGGAGATGTCCGTCCAGCATCTCTGAGAGGCGGACGGCTGCCTTTTTCGCGGAAGAAGCATAACCATAGAGAAGCAAACGCAGGACAGTCCCGTTCGAGAGGGCGACAAACGCCGCGATCACGGCGCGAAGCACGGTCTCGGAAAAAGAGGACGTGAAATAAAAGACGAGAAAAACAAGAAGAGAAAAGGATGCCGCGACGCCGTAATAAAGCCCCGAAAAGAGCTTCCTTCTCTCCCGAAGCGAGGCGATCACGCGTTCTGCAAAGGCGGGCGCGGACAATTCCTCTCGCAAAAAGCCTTCGTACGCCACCCGCAACGCCGCGGGCGAACGCTTGATGCATTTATCGTAATACATCTTGCGCATCTCCCCCGAGATCACGCCGCCGCGAAGAAAACGACGCGTCTTGCGCTTCGCCGCGATCACCTTTCCGCATCCGCCGAACTGCAAAAAGAGCATCACGAGAATGGGATAAAAGGAGGAAAAACTCAGCGCCGCGACAAAGATGGGCTCGGCAAGATAATGTGACGCCATATACAAAACGATAACAATGCCATTGAAAAAACCGACCACGGGAAACCGCCTTTGTCCCGAGGTCAGATCTCGACGAGAAGATTCCTCCCCAGAACGAATATGTACGTGCGGACGGAAGAGACGGAAAGACTCTTTTTCACCGCGAGGGCATAGAGCTCGAGCTGCGCTTTATAACGCTCTTTCAAGACGGGGATCGGCGCGCCCGACAGCTTATAATCCACGATGACGGCGTCTTCTCCGAGCGCGAGAAGATCAAGCTTACCCTGCACGGCGACCTCGTCCTCGAGATCCGCCACGCCCACCGTCCGCGCGGGCAATTTCAGCATAAACGTCTTCTCTCGCTCGACCTTGCGCGCGCCGACGAGAGCGCGGATCTTGGCAAGCGCGTCCAAGACTGCGGCGGGCGAGACCCGTTCTCCTTCCTCCGCGGAAACGATCCCTTGGCGAATGAGCTCTTCCAAACAAAGCAAGACGTCTTCTTCTCTCTCCGAAGAAAGCGGGATATGCTCCATCAAGGCATGGAGCGCCGTGCCCCGCTCGATCTTCTCCTCGGGGAAAAGCGGCGTGGGCGGATGATACCCTTCCTCATCCATACTCTTTATACCCGTAACCGTGTACTTTATACCCGTGACCGTGGCTTTTTTATGAGGGTACTCATAAGCGAAAGCCTCGCGCAGACGCGCTTTATCCACTTTGATCTCCGCAAGATCTTCTTTCGGCGGCTCTTCCTCGAAAGGGGTCTCCTCATAATGCCGCTCGAGATGAGGGGGCTTGGGCACGGCGTACGTGATCCATTCCGCCATCGTACTCGCGCTTTCGGGCGAAAGGATCTTGCCGAACTTGGAATCCGCGATCTTCCCCGTCACATAGAGACTGTTGCGCGCGCGGGTGAGCGCCACGTAAAGCAAGCGCAATTTATCTTCCATCGCTTCGAGCTTCTTTTTCACGAGCGTCATACGGAAAGAAGCGCATTTGCGTTCGACGCCCCCGATCTCCGTAACGCGAAGATGCACGCCGAGATCGCGATCCGCGAGGACGGACTCTTTCGCGTCCTGCGTCGAGACGATCTCCGCGCCCGTATCCACCAAAAAGACGATGGGGAATTCCAAACCCTTGCTGCCATGGACGGTCATAAAAGTGACGGCATTTCCGTCCGCGATCTCGCCGCCCGCGACCCCGTCATAATCATGATCGTGATATTCAAGGAAAGCGGCGACAGACGTGATCTCGCTTCGCGAAGCCATCGCAGAGACGAAAGCGCGCAATTTTCCGAAACGGAGACGCCCGTCCGGCTCGCGCAAAAGCGGCAGACGGAAACGCTCTTCCGCAATGCGGGACAAAAGCTCCGCCAAGGGAAAGACCGAGCTCTCGAAACGGATCTTTTCCACGTAAGAAAAGAGCTCGCGCATTTTTTCGCCTTCGGGTTTCTCTGCATATGCCGCCGCCTTCTCGAAAAAGCTCTCCCCTTCGAGAAGAGAGATCCGAATGATCTCTTCCGTCGGAAATTCGAACATCGGCGAACGCATCACGCTGAGCAAGGCGTAATCGTCGTGAGGAGAAAGGATCAAACGCAAAAGATCGGTGAGTTGCTCCCCCTCCAAACATTTTCCTTCCCGCTCGAACGCGCCGACATTCACGGGAATATTGGATCGTTGCAGGCAGGAGATCAGCTCCTGCGCGACGTTTCCGCGCGAGACCGAAAGCACGGCGATATCCCCGTATCGAACGGTGAAATCTTCTTTCCGCTTCGCGTCGTAAAGCTTGGTGCCCACGAGCCGCCGAATGCGATCGCGCACCCATTTGACTTCTTCATTCTCGGAATCGCGCTCTTTCGCGAGATGAACCGCAGCCGGCAAATCATACATCTCGTCGACGACCGTCTTCTCGGGAACTTCCTTTCGGCAGAAAAAGCAGCCTACCTCTCCGCTATTCCCCTCTTCCTCGCCCACCAAACGCGCGGCGCCGTACTCCACGCCTCCGAAGGCGCTCGTCATCAAGGGATCGAAGACGTCATTCACAAAGTCGATGACCGCTTTGGAACTGCGGAAATTCCGATTAAACAAAATGAGATCGCTCCGCTCGGGCGAAGCCGCGGCGCGCTCCATCGCACGCAGGAAAATATTCGGATCCGCGAGACGAAAACGATAAATACTCTGTTTGACGTCTCCTACCGAAAAGCGAGCTCTTTTCTCAGACAAAAGACAGATCAATTTCTCCTGCACGGGGTTTATATCCTGACTTTCGTCCACGAGCACATGCTCGAAAAGCACTCCCTTGCGAAGCTCTTCGTCCGACAAAAGACGCAATGCGTATTTCTCGAGATCGGAGAAGTCCAAGACCTTCATTTCCTGCTTCACCCTCTCGTATTCCGCCGCGAAATCCCGCACGAAAGCGAGGAGCCGCTTCACCCGCGCCGCCGAATCGCGATGCGCTTCGCAGGCTTCTTCATACGTCCCGAACTCCTTCAAACGTTCCTTGAGATCATCCTCCAGTGTTTTCCTCGCCTTATCCGCGACCTCCACGTCCGCCCAAAGGAGGGCGAAATCCGTCTTTTCCCGCCGACTGACGGCTTGCATCTTCCCGTAATCCCGCTCGTCATTCACGCGAAAGATATCTTCGAAAGTCGCCACGCGATACGCTTTGTCCAGCTTATTGATGCGATACGCGAGCTGCGCCGCGATCTCTTTCGCGCCGACCGCCGCCGCTTCTTTCCGAAGCGCCGCATATTTTTCGATGAGACGCTCCGCCCGCTTCCGTTAATACTCGGCGAAAAGTGACGCCCCCGCCTGCTCCGAAAGCGATGTCTCAGCGATCTTCTCCCATTTCGAAAGCGGATCTTCCTCCTCGTCCAGCGTCGTCAAAAGCGCATAGACCTTGAAAACGCTCTTCTTGAGATTTTCATCCGAGATCTTATCGAAATGCGCGGCGAAAGAGACGTACTCCGCGCCTTCGCTGAGATAATGTTCGCGCGCGACGGCGCGGAAAGCCCTGTTCTTCAAAGAATCCGCACCTTTCTCGTCTATGATGGAATGCATCGGAGAAAGAGCCACCTTCTCGAAATGCGACATAATGAATTTATAACAAAACGAATGGATGGTCCCGCAGGAGATCATCGGCAAAGCGTCCAAAGCATCCACAAGCGTCTTGCGCTCCGAAGGCGGAACGAGACGGATCTCCTTGATCAAAGCATCGGAGAGGCGGGAGATCATTTCGCGCGCGGCATTCTCCGTAAAAGTCATCATCGCGATGCGTTCCGGCTTCACGCCCTCTTTGATGAGCCCGATCACGCGAGAGACCATCGTGCTGGTCTTGCCGCTTCCCGCAGACGCCGAGATCACGATATCCTTTTTCCTGCTGTCGATCGCTCTTTTCTGTTCTTCGGTCAGCATTTCGGATCCTCCTCGGACATGATCTTTGCGATCTCGCCGATATGCACGGCGTCGCTCTTTTTGCGCTCATACATCCCCGCGAAATGGCAAATATTCCTTTCCTTGCAATAAGAGCAATCCCGCTCTTCCAAGGGCGATGGGGCGATATATCCCGCATGGATCTCCTCGACCGCCCTTTTCGCCACGAGGAGGGCATAATCGATGAGCATTTCCAATTCTTGCGCTTCGAGCGTGAGATCGCTCTCCTCCTTGACGGAGCCGGAATCCTTCATCACGAGCCCCGTGAAATCGCTCTTCTCTTTCGCGCTTTTCCCGTCCAGCCCAAGCACGACGAAAGGCTCTTTCAAAACGTGCCCCTTCATATACGTGGCGTCTTGTTTTTTATATCCGCCGCCGAGGTCGAAATAAAACGCCGCCGCCGGGCGATACCCCTTCTCGCGCAGCACGGCGAGATAAAGCTCGAGCTGCACTTTCTTTCCGTAATACAGGTCTCGGATCTTGACGTCAGCCTGCCCCGTCTTATAATCGATGGCGGCGACGAGCCCCTCCAAAACGTCCACGCGGTCGATCTTTCCCCTGAGCTTGATCTCTCCGAGGTCCACGGCGGGAAGGAAATGGCCGACGCCGAAGTTCTTTTCGAAAAAGGTGGGGACGAAAGTCGATCTCCCGATCTGCTCTCGGACGACCATTATCGCGGAGACCACCGCTTCCGTAAAGCGATCCGCAAGCTGTCTTCCCTCCCGACGAATGAGGGTCTGATACTGCGGCGCGGAAAGCTCCTTTGCCGCGATCTCCCTCGCTTTTTTCTCCGCCGCCTCGTCATTCAGTTTCAAAAACGCGGGATCTTTCGTGAAAGCGCAAACGCAGGCATGGACGATATTGCCGAGATCCGCGCGCTCCGTCTCTGCGACGTCTCGCTCTTTCGCATTCAGCCCATATCGAACGAAATGGCTGAACGGACAGTGATAATAACTCTCGATCTCGCTGACGCTGGTCTCTTTGCTGCGGAAGAAACATTCCGAAGGGACGACGTCCGGCATCTCGTCATATACGGGCAACGGAAAATCCCGCCCGAGCACGTCGGCGATCGCCTCGGCAAAACCCCTCTCTCGCGCGGTAAGCAATCCCTCTCTCTCCTTCCTCGAATACTCCGTGAGATAATTCTCCGCGACGCAAGGCGTGGGGATGAGCTCGTCGATCGCATAGTCCGAGGAAAGCATCTCCCCCGCTTTCTCCATCGGCAGGTCATACATATCCGCAAGCTGCTTCATCGCGCTTGACGGCGACACGCTGCAAGACATACGGAGATTTTCGGGACGGAGCAAAAGCTGCAGGGCGTGGAAACGGCTTTCCGAAAGCTCCTCCGCTCCCGTATCTTCGATGACGATATCGAGCTTCTGCCACGCCGTATATTCCCGCTCGCCGAGCACCCCTTCTTTCAAGATCTCCAAGGGGAAAAGCCCTTCTTCCGCGCCGAGCAGGAAAAGATAAGGGATCGGCTCGTACATCGCTTGCTCGACGGGCGCAAAATACACGCAATCGAGGCTCACGGGGAGTGAAGCGATCTTGACCTGCTCCGCACCCGCGCGCAAAGCAAAAACGAGATCCTCTCGCGTGAGAACGTCCTCTCCGCGGATCTCCTCGAGCGTAGCGAGGAGCTCCGTGATCTTTTGAGGTGCCTGCGCGATCACGTTCTGCTCTTGCAGATATCCGTCTTCATACAATTTCTTCGCATAAGCCGTGATCTTCTCATCGAAAGCGTTCTCTGCGAGATAACGACGGATGCTCGCCGCATAAGCGCGGACTTCATCCTCTTTCTTCATCTCGAGGAAGGGCAAAAGTTCTTTTACAAGGCGGAGACGCATCTCTTCCGTGGCCGCCGCCTCTTCTTCGCCAAAGCGGAAAGGCTCGAGAAAATACGTGCGATCCACGCCGTATTTCATCACGTAATCGTCAAAAAGCGCCTTGGTCTCGGCATCTTCCTCAAAGAGAAAATGCGAAACGTATTTGCTGACTTTCGCGCGCTCGAATCCGCTTGCGACGAGCTCTATCCCCGTCATCATATGGTCGAAGACGTCACATTGCGAAAGAGGATAACGCGCATCGGCGAAGAAAGGAATGTCATACTGCGAGAAAATGCGATTGAGATAAGGAAGATACGTCCCGAAGGAGGGCGTGATGACCGCCATATCGCGATAGCGCGCGCCTTGCTTGCGCACGAGCCGCACGATCTCCGTGGCGAGAAGCGTGACCTCCTCTTCGGGATCTTTCGCCTGCGCGAGGCGGATCTTCTCCGTCTTCCCCTCGTGATAAGCATAAGAAAAAAGCTTTTCCGCAAGCAGTCTTTTTTCGGCGGGGAGGCTGTCCTCCACTTCGACTTCTCGGACGGAAACGCCCGCTTTCTTTGCCGCGGAAAGCAGCTTTTGATAGGTGGCGGAGGGATAAATGCGTTTATTATCACTGCCGCCGTGATCCGCGACGGCGACGGAGACCGAACGCGCCTTCTCCATCAGCGCAGAGAGCACTTCGAGCTGTTTCGCATTGAAATCGAAATGATCCATCACGTAAAAATCCGCATCCGAGAGCACGCTCCCCTCACGGATCGCCTCGACGAGCGCTTCCAGACGGGTGGTGCTGTCCGTATGCTCCAAGCAAAGCGCTTCGAGATAACCTTTATAAAGCAGTGCGACGTCCAGCGTCTTCTCGCGGAGATACCCGCCGAGAGAGCCCGCCGCGGCTTCGAGGGTCTCCACGCTCACGCCGCTATTCCGAATGGCGGTGACGGCGGCATAGATCTCGGAAGCAAATCCGGGCTTTTTCGCCACCTTGCCATAGACGCGGAGCGAGGAGGCGTACTTCCCGATGACCTTCTCCATCAGCATCACGGAGCCTGCGGGGGAGAGACATTTCAAAACGTCCTTCCCGAGGGCGAGAGAGGCGAGACGCGCGAAACTCATCACTTCGATGTCGAAAGTCCCCTCTCTTCCGAGCTTGGTCAAAGCGCCCGTTTCGAGGGATAAAGTGAAAGCGTCCGGGACGATAATAATGCTGCGCCCCTTACGCTCTTTGAGGGAAGAAAGCACGGCTTCCGCCCCGAGATACACGCTTTTCGCACGAAACAAAGTGACCATACAGATATTTTAACGCATAAGAAAACCTTTGACAATACTTTATATAGTACTTAAAATGAAATGGAGAGGTGCATTATGAAAAAAATAATACTCATCGCATTGATCCTGATCCTCGCCGCGCTGCCGCTTACGATCGCGGCTTGCTCGCGCGTATCCCAGTCGGATATGCTGACCAATCCTTACGTAACGGAAGGCAGCGAGGTCTTCACTTATAAAATGTTTCACAACGACGACGAGGTCGGCACGATGAAGCTCACTTTCCGAAAAGTCGCGGACGCAGCCATCACCCTGCCCGATCCCACCGCCGAAAGCAAGGTCAAGATCTTCTCTTCCTTCTCCGGCACCCATCTTACGATGACCTATGCCTTAAACGGCGTCTTTAACGATGACAGCGGCTCTTCCGAGGTGCTTTACGACAATGCTTACGCTCCGCTTTACAGCTACAAGAAAGAGACGACTTCGGGCAAAGTCCGCGAGCTTGTCGTGCGCTACGACGCAAAATACGCCTATACTTATCGCTATGAAGACGGCATCATCGCGGATCACGCCGAGATCAAGGTCAAAAACACCACGCATTTCGACAATGAGATGATCTATGCCGTCGTGCGCGCTTCCGGCATCTCGCAAGCCTCTTACACCTTAAGCTTCGCCTCGCCGAACGCCCTCACCTCCACGCTCGAGACCATCTCGATCTCCAAGGTCGGCGACGCGAAGGCGACCATCGACGATCTCGTTTCGACGGGCACGCCGGAAGACGAGAAGGCGATCCCCTGCTATACATTCCGCCTCTCCATCTCCAATAGCTATGCCTCCCCTTACGCCATCTCCGTGGCGAAAGAGCCCCTCACCATCGAGAACGAGAATATCCACGTCTCGAACGTGAAGAAAGCCATCTTGCGGATCGACGAAGGCGAATATCATTACGTCTTGAAAAAGATCGAGGTCACGGAGGCGGCGGAATAAAGCGCCTTCCTTTTTCGATAACGGATACTTTACAAAAACACCGATTTTGATCGGTGTTTTTTCTTTTTCTCCCCCGCTTCCTCTCTTTTCTTTTTATCGAATGTTGTCCTTCGTTGACTTTTTTTGAAAAATTGCGTATACTAATGAAAGATTTCGAGATCATCGAAAAAAATAAAAAGGAGAATTGATATGAAGAAAACAAAACTGATCATCGCCATCCTGGCTCTCGTCTTGTGCTTCACCTGTCTTTTCGCCGCTTGTAAGCAGAAAGACTCGGGGAAGGAACCGACGGAGACCAAGTCCGGCGATATCTTCACTGCCGAGACTTATCGAGCGACGAACGCTCATCGATACAGCGACGTAATCAAGCTGGAACTTGACGGATACAGCTATTCGACAAGCAATCGCGAGCTCATCGTCTTCACGAAGACCGAAAGCGACGTCAAGACCACCGCGATCTACAATATCGCGGAGAACCGCATCGTCCAAACCTTCGTCGACGAGTCCGACCTCCTCGAGAGCGTCACCTACACCGTCTCGCTTTCTCGCGCGAACGGAATCCCTTATTTCGTGGCGCATAAGAAGACGCGCGACCTTTCCGCGAATACGGACGCATACGCGCATACCTTATATAACGCGAAGGGCACCCTCATGACGACCGTGGAGGACGATGCTTCGAACACTTTGCCTTCCGTCACCATCGACTTTGTCAAATTCGGCGACAAGCTTTACCGCATGGAAAAGGACGGAACCTTGGCTCTGCTCGACTGGTACGGACCGCTCTCGAACAGCATCCCTTCCCTCGACGGAAAACAGGGCGACTATTATTACAAGACTTCGACCTCCGCTTCGAATATGAGCGTGACGGTCTATGACGCCACCCTGAAGCTCAAAGCGTATTACGCCCTTCCCTCCTATGCGAAGGAGCCCGTTTTCGGCGTCTTGGACAATGGCAACGTCTTTATCCAATACTTCGTGGCGAAAGACGCGACCGACAATGATTACGACGTCATATTCGAAGAAAACGACGGCATCTTCCGCGATCTCGCGGGTCGATATGACCTCGAACAGAAGATCCTGAACATTGCGGATAATTCCACTTCCGACATGCGTATCGACTATATCGCTTATTATCTGATGAGCAAGACGACGCTCGAAGAAGAAGGCGAGTCTTTGAACGCCATCAACAAGGATTTTCTCAATCTCTGCGTGGCGTATAAGCTGAATGACAAATACGTGGATCTGAGTCGTGAGATGATCTTGACCCTGACGAATAACGGCTCGCTCCAGACCGTCATCACCGGCACTTTCCTCCCCAACGAGGATGATTTTGCGGAAGTCGTGGCGGAGGACAGAGTCCTGGTGGAAGATCTCGCAGGCAGAAAATATCTCTACAAATTCGACAAGACCCTCATCGGCGAAGTGAGCGACGCGGATTTCCTCGCGGATTTCATCCTCGGCGAGACTGCCGTCTATGACTATAATCTTTCCGTGCTTTTCGCTTACAAGGATCAAGGCTATTCGTACTACGGCAGAATGGGCGATAACCTCGTCTTCACGAAAAACAACGAGGAGAACGAGACCGAATACTATCTTTACACCGGCACGGGCACGCCCACGATGATCGCTTCGGGAAATCAGAGCTATCGTTCTTACCGCAGCGCCACGTACGCCGTGACCTCTTATGACGACAGCCATAACGTCCTCTCCGTGGATCTTTACAACGCGCAAGGCACGAAACTCATCACGCTGGACAAGACGATCTCCTCCGACTACGGCTCGACGGACGAAGGCTTCATTATCAAGACCTACGACGCGGAAAACAAAGAGGTTTATTATCTCGTAAAATAAGCAGACAGGGGCTGTAAAAAAATCAGCCCCCCTCACGAATTGCCACTTGGTGACGTGGATTGAAGCTTCGTCTCATGAATTGAAGCGTTCTCCCGCACCCTTGAATTCTTGCATTTCTCACGAAATGCTCCGTTAAGGAAAAGGCTCCTTCAATAACTTTGAAGGAGCCGATTTTTTATGATCCGAAATGCAATTTTTCTCGAAATTTGCAATTCACGACGCCGTTTCAGGCGTCAATTTACGGCGATTTATCGCCAATTCATACGAACCCTTTCGCAATTCATTCATACTCTATTTCCTCCCTTCTTTCCGAAAATAAAAGAACGTCTCGTCCTCGCGCACGGGAAGGAAGCCTGCGGCAAGGATCATCTTGCGGCTTGGCTCATTCTCCTTGAAACAGCGGGCGTGAAGCCTGCCGAAAAGAGGAAGCGCGGCGTCCGCCACGGCGGCATACGCCTCTCTGCCGAAGCCCTTACCCGCTTCCGAGGCGGCGATGCGCAGCCCGAGCTCGGCGGAACCGTCCAAACGGAAATTATATAAGACCGCTTCGCCGATGAACTTCCCCGAAAGGTCGGAGATCTTTCTCGCGTAACAGATCCCTCTCGCTTCGTCTTCCGCAAGCACGCGCTCGAAATGCGCCGCGTCGGGGGCATCCTCGCCGAGGTCCTCTTTATAATCATATCCCCAGAAACGATTGCGTTCTTCGTCTGTGGCAAGGGCGGCATACGCGGGCATATCCTCTTTCGTGATCTCGCTGACGACGAGCCGCGGCGTAAAGACCGTCGGGAAGAGAAATTTCCTCGCCACTCTGCAATACGCTCTCCGCTTCGGCACAAGGCGAATGGGATGATACTGCGTCTTGCTCATACGCAAGCCGAGATCACCGGAATCGTCCTCGCGATTGATATACGTAAGCCCTTTTGAGAATGCCTGCGCAAAGAGCGTGCACATCGTGGGATACACGCCGCTATACGCTGGAAGCGCCTTCTCGATATGGATAATGAGGGTCTCCCCGAGCACCTCGCCCACGCTGAAAGCGACGATCTTCCCCTCCACCTCGATCTTGGCGGCGAGGAGATCCAGCTCCTCAAATGCGTCCAGCAAACGTTCGCAGCAGGCGTACTCCGTGAGCTCTCCTTCCGAGCGAGGAGAAAGCGCCTTATGCTCCTCCAAGAAGGCAAAGATGCGCGGCAATTCCTCTTTCCCGAAGGGAGAAAAGACGTAATTCGGGTGATCGTGCATAAAGCGATTCACGTGATTTCGCTGCCCGTGATATTTCTTTCCTTTGAAGCTGCGGAGATCCTCCGCGAGATAAAGATAATCGTCGTAATCCCGATGGGATTTCAGCTCGATGGCGGGATATCTCGAAGCGAGAAAACGGAAGTCCTCGTCGTCCACGGAATTAAAGATCAGCTCTTCTCCGCTCTCGCGGACGTACTCCTCGATGAGGCGCATGCCCTCCTCTCTCGCCTCGCCTCGCGGGACGGCGAACATCTCCACCCCCGCAAAACGATATTTCACGATGATCCCGCCCGCATAGGTCGCGATCTCGCTCCCGCTATGATCCGACCACATATATTCCACGCCGAGCGCTTTCGTGCAAAGACAAGAATCCCCGCCGTAATAAGGGCGAAGAAGGGAAATATCTCTTTTTTGAATGGGTCTGAATGTAAGCATACTTGTATTATACTACCCGAGCGACTATTTTGTAATTCTTTTGAATAGATTATATTAAAAAAAAGGAGGATCTTTATGCGGATCAAGGTGCGAGACGGACAGTTCTTCGTGGAGGGCTATCCCGTAAAACGGGAATTTTCCCTTGCGGAAGGAGAAGAGCGAAAGGTGGCGTATATCGGGGCGCAGGAGGCGGGCTTCCTCCTCTTTCGCCTGCGAGAAGGCGTCCTCGACGTCAAGGGAGAGATCGGGCTGACCCGCTGGGGGAAAAACGCGGAGATCTATCCGCCTAAGCGCGGGGAGCGCTTCCTTTCGGAATTCGAAACGGGAAAAGGAAAATGCCGTCTCTTTCTCGGCGGCGAGATCCGCCTTGAAGGGGCATATTCCCTCTCTTACGCGCCCCTTGCGCCCCTCCTGACGCTCCAAGCCGAGCTCCTCTCGGGACAGCGCGCCCCCATCCTGCTCCTTCGCGGAGAAAGCGAATCGGAAAAATATCTTTCCGTCCTCTCCCTCGAAGCGGGCGCTTCCAAAGTGCTCCTCGAAGTCTTGGGCGAAAGCATCGAGACCGTCGGAAACGAGATCACCGTCGTCAGGCTTCTTCCTGACCTCCGCAGGCGGCGCATCACCTCTCGCTACGTCTGGCGAGGGGCGACTTTCGAAAAGACTTCTCATATCTGCGAATGCACGTATGCGCATCCTTTCATACGAGAAGACGCAGGGAGGCTCCTTCTCGAAGCCGTGAGCGCAAGGGACTATGAAGAGCTCCGCCGACTTCTTTCGACGGAATTCGCGGAAGACCTCGAAACGGTCTATGACTATTTCGGAAAGATCGACCGCATAAGAAAGCCTCTTTTCACCTCCTCAGAAACGGCGGTCGCCATAGAAAAAAAGACCCCGAATGGGAATGTCGCCATAACGTACGACTTCTCATTCGAGGGAAATAAGATCGTGAATATCGATTCTTCCGAAGACTGACTATTTCTCTTCCGCCACAACGACGTTGATCTTCGTGCGAACGCCGGGATAGAGCCTCACCTCCACGGTGGCCCTGCCGAGCTTGCGTAACGGCTCTTCGAGAAGAATATTCTTCTTTTCCACGTCATAGCCGCTCTTTTTCAGCTCCTCCGCGATCTCCTTCGCCGTGACGCTGCCGAAGAGCTTTCCGCTCTCTCCGCATTTCACGTAAAGCGTGACCGTAGCCATATTGAGCTTCTCCGCGGCGGCTTTCGCGGCGGCGAGCTCCTTCTCCTTACGAGCGATCTCGGCGGCTTTTTTCTGATTCGTCTCATGGACGGCGGCGGCGGACGCCGCTACGGCGAGCCCCTTCGGGATGAGAAAATTCATCGCGTAACCGTCATTCACATTGACGATATCCCCTTTTTTGCCTTTATTCTTCACATCTGCGGTAAGTACGACTTTCATAAGCACCTTCCTTGGCGTTTTTTACATTTTATCATATTCCGTTTGAAAACGCAACGTCTTTTGACACGAGGCTCCACGCGTATAAAAGAGCGCGATTCTGCTCACACTTTTTATAACGGAGGTATGATATGAAAGGTTTACGCTGCGGTACGAGTAACTGCGAACACAATGAATGCGAACGCTGTATGGCGGGGATCATCGATATCGGCGCGAACGGCGTCTGCAAAAGCAAAGTCAAGAGGGACGGCGGCGAGCTCTCGCAAATCTTCGCGAACTACGAAGCGGCGCCCGATCTGGACGTCCTCGACAACGTGGACACCGTGGTGCAATGCTCCGCGGACTGTATCTTCAACGTGAACAGCATGTGCGGACTCGAAGCCATCAACGTGGAAGACGGGCTCGTCAAGACGAAATGTATGACGAGAAAGAGGAGCTGAAACGAAAAGAGCTCAAAAGCACAAAACAAGCTTTTTTGCAAGAAAAAAGATCCATCGGTCGCCCGGTGGATCTTTTTTCTTTCTTGCGTAAGATCAGATAACTTACTTGATCTCGATCTCTGCGCCGGCAGCTTTGAGAGCTTCCGCAGCCTTGTCCGCCTCTTCCTTGCTGACATTCTCTTTGACAGCCTTGGGAGCGCCGTCGACAAGACCCTTCGCTTCGGCAAGGCCGAGGCTGGTGAGCTCACGAACAGCCTTGATGACCGCGATCTTATTCGCACCCGCAGCCTTCAAAACAACGGTGAACTCGGTCTTCTCTTCCGCAGCGGGAGCAGCAGCCGCACCGGCAGCGGGAGCCGCAGCAACAGCCACGGGAGCCGCAGCGGACACGCCGAACTCTTCTTCGAGAGCCTTAACAAGCTTGCTGATCTCCAAAACAGTCATGGATTTGATTTCTTCTATCATCTTTTCGATATCTGCCATTTTTATATTCCTCCAATAATTTTCTATAATTTTTCGTTTTTGTTTTTATTTGATTGATGAAATAAGGGATTGATTTACTTCTCGGCGATCTGATTCAGCACTCTGGCAAGACCGGAAATGGTCTCACTAAGCACTCTTGCCAAGCCGCTGATCGGCGCTTCGAGAGTACCGAGCAACTTCGCGACGAGGACCTCTTTCGGCGGGAGCGTGGCGAGCTCTTTCACACCGTTCAGGTCGATATAAGAGCCTTCTACCATGCCGCACTTGACGGTCATCTTCTTGTACTTATCGGCGCTTTCCAAAAGGATCTTTGCGGGAGCGACGGGATCCCCATTCGCAAAAGCCACTGCGGTGGGACCGTTGAGCGCTTCGTCGAAATCGGAATAACCGAGCTCATTGAAAGCCTTCTGCACGAGCCTATTCTTGAGCACGCGGTACTCGACATTCGCCTCACGGAGCGTCTTACGAAGCTCGGTATCTTGGGCAACGGTGAGACCTTTGTAATCCACCAAAACGACGGACGAAGCGTCGCCGATCTTGGCTTTGAGCTCTTCGACAAGCTGTTTCTTCTCTTCTAATGCTGCTGACACGTTACATACCTCCTTTTTAGAATATGGACGCATTCATAAAGAATGCTCTCGCAGTCATAAGACGACGAGAGCATAGTTTCACTATCTTGAAAAAACGCATCCTCGGCAAGCCCTTTACGGTTACGGCTGACGCCGCTTGCTGTCTTAAGACTTCGTTATTATAGTATACTTTTTCGCTATGGTCAAGCGATTTTCATTAAGAATTCGCTTTGGAATAGCTGACCTTGATGCCGGGGCCCATCGTGGTGGAGACGCTCACGCTACGGAGGTACGTGCCCTTCGCGGTGCTCGGCTTCGCCTTGATGATAGCGTCCATAACGGTGGCGAAGTTCTCATGGAGCTTCTCCGCGCCGAAACTGACCTTACCGACGGCGACATGGATGATATTGGTCTTATCGAGCCTATACTCGACTTTACCTGCCTTGACTTCTTTGACCGCCTTCGCGATGTCCGTCGTGACCGTGCCGCTCTTCGGGTTCGGCATAAGACCCTTCGGGCCGAGCAAACGAGCGATCCTACCGACCATACCCATCATATCGGGGGTGGTGATACAGACGTCGAAATCGAACCAGCTGTCCTTCTGGATCTTCGCGATGATCTCATCCGCGCCGACGATATCCGCGCCCGCTGCCTGCGCTTCGTCCGCCTTCTCGCCTTTCGCGATGACAAGGACTTTCACGCTCTTACCGGTGCCGTTCGGGAGGACGACCACGCCACGGACCTGCTGATCCGCGTGCTTGCTATCCACGCCGAGCTTCACATGGAGCTCAACGGACTCATCGAACTTCGCGCTTGCGGTCTTGACGGCAAGCTCCATCGCTTCCACGCTGTCATAGACTTTATTCTTCTCTACCAAGGCAGACGCCTCTTTATATCTCTTGCTGATCTTCATAACGTCCACCTCCTTAGTCTTCCACCGTGATACCCATGCTACGCGCGGTACCGGCGATCATGCTCATAGCCGCTTCGAGGCTCGCCGCATTGAGGTCGGGCATCTTGATCTCCGCGATCTCTTTGACTTGCGCCTTGGTGAGCTTCGCCACCTTCTCTTTATTCGGCTTCGCAGAACCGCTCTCGATGCCGCATGCCTTCTTGATGAGGACGGGAGCGGGAGGGGTCTTCGTAATGAAGGAGAAGGAACGATCGTTATAGATCGTCATCACGACAGGAATGACGAGCCCGATCTGAGACGCCGTCTTGTCGTTGAATTCCTTCACGAATCCCGGCAGGTTGATACCGTGAGGACCGAGGGTGGAACCAACGGGCGGTCCCGGGGTGGCTTTACCCGCAGGGAGCTGTAACTTAACTACTGCTGTAACTTTCTTTGCCATAGTTTATACCTCCTAACTATGCAATCGTGGTACGAACGAGCGGAAATGATTGGATTTCTCCGCTCTCCCATAAAAAAGGCTTAACGCCGATTTTACATTGAATGTCCAAAGGGTCTTATGCCTTCTCGACCTGATTAAACTCCAGCTCGATGGGCGTCGGCTTGCCGAACATGGAAAGCACGACCTTCACGATGCCCTTCTCCGTATCGATCTCGGAAAGCTCTCCGAAATAACTCTCGAAAGCGCCCGAAATGATGCGCACCTGATCTCCGACTTGCAGTCCGAGGTCTTCCGCCTTGACCTTTTCGAGGGCATTCCTGCGGACTTCCTCCGCCGTAAGAGCTTCGGGTCTGCCGCCGGCGCCGACAAAGCCGGTGACGCCGTGGATATGCGTGACCATATAATAGACATGGTCGCTATATATCATCTTGATGAAAGCATAGGTGGGGAATTTCTTCCTCAAAACGACCTTACGCTTGGTCTTGGTCTCGACGATCTCCTCTTCCTGAGGGACCACTACGTCGAAAATATAGTCCTGAAGACCGTTATTCTCCACCATTTTGAGTATATTGTCGCGCACGGCGAGCTCGTACGTGGAATACGTATGGATGACGTACCACTTCGCCTGTGCGGCGCGCTCGCTTTGCACGGTTTCCTGATTACTGACGACATTCTCCATAATTATTTCACCAACAACTTAAAGAGCATTGCGAGCAGGCTGTCGATACCGAGGATAACAAGCAGGAAAAAGAGCACGACCACGAGGACGATGCCCGTCTCCGCCATTACCTTTGCGAACGTAGGCCAACTGACTTTCTTCAACTCGGAGATGATCTCCTTGATGCCTTTCCACATTCTCTTGAAGATATTGGGCTTCTTGGAATCTGTTTTCACAGCACCTTTCATAATCGTCCCCCTTATTATTTGCTTTCTCTGTGAAGGGTATGTTTCTTGCAGAACTTACAATATTTCATAAGCTCGATCCTGTCGGGAGTGTTCTTCTTATTCTTGTAATCATTATAATTACGCTGCTTACACTCCGTGCATGCAAGAGTGATCTTCATGCGATTCTCTTTCTTCGCTGCCATACCTTGAGCCTCCAAAAAAATTACACCCGCTTACCGAGGATGCTTATATAGTGTAACACACCGAAAATGGCGTGTCAATATTTTTTATCCTGTTATTTTTCAATATTTTTATAAAATATTATAGGGCTTATTTGCCGTAGGAATATACGTGCGCGCACGCTTTCATTATTATCTTCTCGATATCCTCATTCGAGCGAAAACTTTCGTCGATGACCGCCGCGTACCATTTATAAGAGGAGGACTTCGGGAAGGGGGAGACGTCCGCTTTCGGATGGAGCTTCTTGATCTCTTCGAATTCCGCTTCCGAGACGCGGAAGATCATCTTCGCAACGCCACCCTTTTCATACGACATAAAGAAAGTCTTATCCTCCACTTTGCAAGTGGAAGGCGCGGTCTCGCTCTCGGTCTCCTGCACCGTGACGGGATATTCTTCCTTGAGACTCGCGGCATATGCCGCCATCTCCTTTTTGCCGTAAAGCGAGAAGACCGCGGCGCCCGAAGCGTCGGAAGCCACGATGAAATCTCTGTCGAGCAGGTCTTTATTCCGCAGGATGTCTTCATTCATCTTCGCTTCTTCTTTATTCACGTATTCGACATTGACCTCGCCCGAGGCGTCGTAATTCTCGTTATAGACGTATTTATAGGACATGCGGATCGCCGCCGCCACGACCGCCGTATTCCCGACTTCGGACGTGAGGATCCATTTATACCAATCTCCGCCCTTCGGATACGCCGCTTTCGCGAAAAGTTTGTATTGTTTCTTGAGATCCGCTGCGGTCTTTTTATGCATGCGGAGGACGAGCTTCACCGTCCCTTTGCGCTCATAGACCAACATAAACGTACAAATACCCACGCGGCAACTGTCCGGAAGGTCTTCGCCGCCTCTCGCATAGACGTTCGCGGGGATATGCTCGTCCAGCCCGTTCGCAAAGGCGAGGATCTCGTCTTTCGTCAAGGCGTCTATCGTGCTCTTGCGCGGAAGGGTCATCGCCTCCCCCTTCTCCCGCATAATGCGGATCTGCTCATTCGCTTCGCGCGCATTTTTCTCCGCCTCCAAGCGCATGGCTTCCGCCTCTTTCTTGGTGGCTTCCATTTCTTCGAGACGCGCTAACGTCTCGTGTAACGTGGCGGAGCCCGCCTCCTTCTCCGCGACAAGCGCCTGCTTCTCTTTATCCGCTTCGGCAAGGGCGATCTCTTTTTCTTTCTGCAGCGCCAAGCGCATCTCCTTCATCGCGCGCTCGGAAGCTTTCTTTTGTCCGCGCCCTTTTCTGACGCCTGACGCATACATCGAAAGCGCGCCGATCATAAAGCCGAGCGCGATCGCAAGGACGAGGAGCACGGCGATCGCGATCATCTGCTTCCCGCCGAACCCTCCGACGATATCTTTCATCGTATCCGCAAAAGCGGCGTAACTATTTGCCATATTTCCCTCCTATCGCCCGACGATCCGCTTTCTTCTTGGATCTCACAAAGAAGAGCGTGATGACGACGAGCGCGATGACGACTGCCGACATAAGAAAGAGAAGGAACCAATCGGAAAGAATCGTCTTCACGGTGACGGGCTCTTTCGGGCGATAGGTGTCGAACTCGATCGACGTGATCGCGCCGAGATCTCCTTCTGCGGCATTCCGTACTTGCAATACATATTCTCCGTCCCGCGGAACGTCGGCAAAGACGGGCTCGCTTGACCATTCCGTGACCGCCTCGCCTTCGCGGGTAAGCAACCGATATTCCGCCGCGACGTCCACGCTGACTGTGAGCGTCGTCGCCGTTCTGTCATAGGCAAAAGAAACGCGGCTTTCCGCGATCGCGGCGCATAACGTCTTCACCGTGACGGTGATGACCTCTCCCGTCACGTTCCCCGCTTTCGCGCGAAAAGAAAGGGTATGTTCCGTGTCGGGCGCTAGGCCCTCCGCCGTCAAACCTTCTTGCCAAGCCCCCGAGCCCACCTTATGCTCGATGACATAAGGAACGGCATCCTCGATCTCCCTTGCCGTAAAGACCGCGCGGGTGTCCGTAACGGAATCCGTTTGCAGGCTGAGCGCGGGGAAGCGAACGCCGAGGGAGACCACGTCGCTCCACTCTCCGTCCTCTTCGTAATGGGCGGCGTCGGAGACGCGGGCTCTCACGTAATAAACCTGTCCGTACGTGCGATCGGCAAAACGCGCTTCGCCCGTCTGCGCGGTGACGCTCTGCGGGGAGGAGAAACTCTCCCTCTCCGAAAGCTCCACGCGGAGCGTGCTCCGATCTGCTCCGTTCACGAAAAGCGTGCGATCTTCCTGCCTGACGGTAATGGTCGTCTTGGGCGGACGAAGCCCTTTCACCACAGTGAGCGTTTCCGTCTCTTCTCCCGTCCGGGTCTGATACAAAACCAGCTTTTTGACCTCGTAATAATCCGTGGAAATGGAGAAAGTGATCGGATGGGTCCCGAGCGCCGCGGTCGCCTGTGCGCCCGTCGAAGCGACGGTGCTCGAGCCGAGGGGAATGTCATTGAGCGCGCGGTGATAATCCGTCGTCCGATCCGCTTGCCCCGTCGAAATGTCATAACGGTAAATGCCCGCAAGACGCAGTTTCTCCGTGAAAAGGAAGGTCTCCCCATAGGCTTTCTCCGCTGTCGTCACATTGAAGACGACAAGCACGGGACACTTAACGATGGTGAGAAGGAAGGCGCCCTCCGCCGCCTCGTAAAGATCACTCGCCAAAACGGCTTTGATCTCGTATTCGCCCGGCGTCTCGGGCAGCCCGCTCACATAAGCGGAAGTCCCTTTCGGGCGGTATTCGTATCGAATGCTCTCCGCGAGCGGGACCTCCTCTTCCGTCACGGTCAAGACCGCGCCGCAAACGGTGAAGGCATCCCGATAATAGACGCTTGTGAGGTCATCCGCGGCTTTGAAAGAGACGCCGTCTGTCCGCTTCACGATGCGCACCCGCGCCGCGGAACAATCCAGCCGCACATTCGGATCCTCTTTCGAAGCGACCGTCTCCTCTTCGTAAGAGACAAGGGCGCCGACGGTCTGCTCCGCCGTATTCGCCTGAAGACGGAAAGTATAGCCCTCCGCTTGCGCGTCTTTTGCAAAGGTGGGATATCCGTATTGACAAGAGCTCTCCTCCGCATACGGCAAAAGGAGGGGCGTCACGACGAGAGAAAAGCCCTCGTCCAAGCTGATCCCCGTCTCATCCGTGAGGGTGAGCGGATAAGTCCCGCAGGGGATCGCCTCCCCTTCCGCGCACTCGACCGTGCAATGCAGCGTGACGAAGACGGAGGGATATATCTCCACATTCTCGAAGGCCAGCTCACCTTCATATCGAAGGACTGCGAGATCGTGATAAACATAGGTAAAACGGGCGACGTCGAGATAAACGTAACGGCTGTCCCCGGGATGAGCGGAGATGGTCTCCGCGCTCTGCGTCAGGATGACCTCACCCGCAACGGCGCGCGCTTTGGGCTCGCCGGAGACGGTCACGCGATAATTCTCTTTTTTCGGCGAAGTCCCGCCCGAAACGGCATAATCATCCATTTTCAAGGCGTAATATTTTCCGATCTCGAGGGTCTGCGGCAGCGCTTCCTCCGCCAAGACGAAAGAGCAGGTCACCGTTTCTCCGTTCGCGCCGCCGAGCGAAAGCTCGATGCTTTTATTCGGTTCGTTAAAGGGAATGGTAGGGTCCTCGGAGAAAAGAGCGCTGAGCCCCTTCGGCTCGACGATGAATTTCGCCGTTTCCTGCGTCGTCCCTTTGCGCGGGATCACGGTGTAATACGCCGAGACGTCGGTATTCGCGCCCTTGATCACGGAAGCTTTTTCAAGAGGATAGCCCTCTTCCCGCGCGTCGGCGGCGGGCGAAAAACCCTCCGATGAGAAGGTCACGGTGAGCTTATCGCTCCCCGTTCCGATCTCCGCCGTGACGGGATCATCTGTCAGATCCTCGCCGTACTCCTTTCGGATCGCCGCTTCTTCGAGCGGCACTTCGAGGGAAGCGCCCGAGATATAGAAATACACTTTCCCCGTAAAATCGACGGAGGAGGGCGAGACGGGATTTCCATCCGCATCGCATTCCGCGATCACCAGACTCGCGGAGACTTGATACGGCGTTGGAGAGGGCGCTTGGGAGACATTCCCGCTCCCGTCCAAGAGAGAGATATCCTCTCCGAGATCTCCCTTAATGACATAATTTTTTACGATAAAAGAAACGCCGTCTTTCTTTCGAACGGTCTCTTTGGGCGGTTTCTGCCCGAAAGTGAGCTCGACCGTGATCTCATTTACGTTTACTACGGTGTCCGCGCGCGCCGCGCTCGGCAAAGTCACAAAAAAAAGGAGGACGGCAAACGCCATCGTTATCACGAGTATCGTACATTTTCTCAAAAACGACTTGCTCATGCTCTTTCTCCCGCGCAAATAGTATAGCATATTTGCTTCGCAAAAGCAATATGTATTATTAACGCTCGGACAAGGAGGCATTTGCATGGAAGAAGAAAAGAAAGAAGGCGCCGCTCCCGAAAAAGAAACCGATTTCTCTTATATGGCCAAGCTTGCCGAAGCCTATAAGCAGGCGCAGGAAGAGCGGCGAAAAGCGAGATTCCCCGAAGAAAAGAGAGGATATCTCCGCGAAATGCAAGCAGAGCTTGCCGAGATCGGACGATTTCTTTTACATTATTTCGAGCGAGCGGAAAAGAAAGAACTCGCCACGATGCTCCTCGAAAGCGCGGAATCCGTCCTCCACGCGATCTCCGAGGAAGGGGATCAGACGAAGCTTTTTCGTATTGAAGAAGCAAGCGACGCCCTTCTCACCCGCGCCGTCCTTCTCGCGAATCGAAGTCTGCGGATCATCGGGGCGGGACAATGCGATCTTTTTCGCAAGATATCATCGGAAATATCCGCATTATACGCTTTAGCGGCTATCGCTTGAAAACGCCCTCCGTAAGGGCGAGAAAAGCCGCGCCTACCGCAAAATCTTCTTTCTCCGCGCGCAATCTTTCGATGGGCGCGCGGCTCTCCGAACGCACCCTTTCAAAGAAGCCTTCCGTGAGATAATCCCCATAGAGAAAGAGGCGCCGCGGCGCAAGAAAGGCATGCGCCTCCTCCGCAAGAGAGGCGATCGTACGGGCAAGCGTACGCGCATACTCGCCGAGCTCCAGGCTTTCGCGCAGGCGATCCCCTTCCACGGCATACACGCCGCGATAACGCGCCAACCGCAAACGCTCTTCCACCGTCGAGAGGGCAAGGATGCGCTCATATGTATTTCCGCTTCGCGTCGTAGCGACGGGACAACGCAAACCGCCCGCTTCCGCCACGCGACACCCCTCGGAAAGATACGCGCATTTGATCCGATTTCCGATCCCGAGAACGGCAAGCGGGGTCTCTCCCGTCTCCCACAAACAACGATACGCAAGCGCCGCTACATTCCCCGTCGGGAAGCAACGCGCGCGATATTTCTTCGCAAGGCTCTCCGAAAGCGCCTGTGTTTCCGCGCTGTTCACCGCGAGCGCGATCGAGATCGGGGCGGGCGCGGAATGACAAAGATCCATCAATATCTCCTCAACGTACCTCGCGGGCGAGATCGCGGGGTCCGAGACGTATCTTTCGCGGGAAACGAGCTTCTCTCCCGAGAGGCTGAGCGCCGCGGCGCTCAGGGTGCGCGACTTATACGAGACGCCGTAAACCGCCTTGTCCCTTACGATATTGATGACGGAATGCGGCTTTCCGCCACTTGCGCATTTCTTCGTCTCAAGGGTCAAAAGACCCTCCTCGCGAAGATCATTCACGGCGGAAAGGACCGTGCTCATACTGAGCCCGCTCTCCTTCTTGATCTCAAGCTTGGTCATATCCTTTCCCTGCGAAACGACAAAAAGCACCCGACCGACCTTTGCTTCGATCTGTCCGAGAAAGGATCGTCTGACATTTTTCATTCTTTCAGTATAACGAAGAGATTTCCTTTCGGACGCGCCGATCACGTCGAAAAAAAGAAAAAATGATGAAAAATTGGGAAGAATCGAAAAACTCCCCTTCTTTTAAAAAACTTTTTGACATCGGGATACTTATGTGATAATATAAATAAGCATCGAATTTCGGTTCGCAATGGAGAAGTACCCAAGAGGCTCAAGGGGCTCCCCTGCTAAGGGAGTAGTACGTGTGAAGCGTAGCGAGGGTTCGAATCCCTCCTTCTCCGCCACTTAGGAAAGTACGTCCTGTACGGAGGGATCCGAACGAGAGCGCCCGGAAAACAACAATTGATTTTTGTGGTTTTCCAGCGGCTGACCGAAGTGGTGCGAAATGCGGGAAATAGGGGAAGGTGGTGTCGCATTGAGCGGCACGAGAACGAATCCCTCCTTCTCCGCCACTTAGGAAAGCACACTACGTGCGGCGTGTTCCCT
>JAGCXI010000059.1 GCA_017961365.1 Clostridia bacterium | reverse complement strand
GTCTCATGCGCTTCTTGCCTTCCTTCTGTTTTTCGAGGAGCTTTTTCTTTCGGGTTATGTCACCGCCGTAGCACTTGGCAAGCACATCCTTGCGCATGGCTTTCACGGTCTCTCTGGCGATGACTTTGCCGCCGACCGTCGCCTGAATGGGGATCTCGAACATCTGACGGGGAATGACTTCTTTGAGCTTCTCGGCGATCCCTCTGCCGCGCCCGTAGGCATCATCCTTATGCACGATGAGACTCAAAGCGTCGCAGATCTCGCCATTCAGCATGATGTCGAGCTTCACAAGCTCGCTCTTTTTAAAGCCCGTGATCTCATAATCCATGCTCGCATAGCCGCGGGTGCGGGATTTCAAATCGTCGAAGAAGTCATAGACGATCTCGGCGAGCGGAATATCATAGATGATCTTCGCGCGAGAGGTGTCGACATAACTCATGTCGATAAATATCCCCCTCTTCCCCTGACAAAGCTCCATAATGGGGCCGACGTACTCGGGCGGCGTAAAAAGATTCGCCCTGACGATGGGCTCTTCCATATAGTCGATCTCGGAGGGGGACGGAAGATGGGACGGATTGTCCACATTGATCACTTCGCCGCCGTACTTATGGACTTTATAAGAGACGCCGGGAGCTGTGGTGACAAGATCGATATTAAACTCGCGCTCCAAACGCTCTTCGATGATCTCCATGTGAAGGAGCCCCAAGAAGCCGCAACGGAAGCCGAAGCCGAGCGCCGCCGAGACGTCGGGCTCGAAGAAAAGCGAAGCGTCATTCAGCTTAAGCTTCTCCAAAGCCTCTCGAAGCTCCGTATACTTGCTTCCGTCCGCGGGGAATATGCCCGCGAAAACGACGGGCTTGACCTGCTTATAGCCCGGGAAAGGCTCTTTCGTGCCGTCCATCGCAAACGTGATCGTATCGCCGACAGCGGTGTCCGACACATTCTTGATGCTTGCCGCAAGATAGCCCACTTCGCCGGCGGAAAGCTCCTTGACGGGAACCATTTTCGGCGTAAAAACGCCCACTTCCGTGACGTCAAAGACCTTACCCGTGCTGAACATCTTGATCTTATCACCCACTTTAACGCTGCCATCCACCACGCGGATAAAGCTGATGGCGCCTTTATAGTTATCATAAACGGAATCGAAAATAAGCGCTTTCAAGGGCGCCTTTACGTCCCCTTTCGGCGCGGGAAGATTATAAATGATGCTTTCGAGGACAGCCTCAATATTCAGCCCCGTTTTCGCGCTGATGGCAGGAGCATCCAAGGCGGAGATGCCGATGATATCCTCGATCTCCTTCTTTGTGCCCTCGACGTCCGCACCCGAAAGATCCACTTTATTGATGACGGGGATGACCTCAAGATCATTATCAATGGCGAGATACACATTCGTCAAGGTCTGCGCTTCCACGCCCTGCGTGGCGTCCACGACAAGCACAGCCCCTTCACACGCCGCAAGAGAACGCGAAACTTCATAGGTAAAGTCCACGTGTCCCGGGGTGTCAATGAGATTCAGCATATACTCCTCACCGTCCAGCTTATAAAACATACGGACGGGCTGGAGCTTGATGGTGATGCCGCGCTCGCGCTCAATGTCCATATTATCGAGAAGCTGCTCTTTCGCTTCCCGCTCCGGCACGGTGCCCGTGACGTCCATAAGGCGATCCGCCAAGGTGCTTTTTCCGTGGTCGATATGGGCTATGATACAAAAATTCCTGATATGTTCTCTATCCATACGCACATTTGCCGCGATCCGCGACTAAAATATTATATAATATTTTTTTTCTGAGGTAAAGTATTTACAGAATCAAAAGTTATGTTATAATGATATTAAGATACAAGGAGAGAAAGATGGCAAGATCGAAAATCCCCGTCAGAGATCATAGCTGGCTTTTTGAAAAGCCCATCGCGCACCGCGGACTGCATGGCCCCGGCGTCTTTGAGAATTCTTTTGCCGCTTATGAGCGCGCCATTCAAAAAGGATATAATATCGAGATCGACGTACATATCCTCGCAGACGGTGAGCTCGCCGTCTTCCACGACAATAATCTCAAGCGGATCTTCGGCGAGAATATCGAGATCGGAGACCTCACCTACGAGCAGCTCTGCCGCTACACTCTCCCTTTCGTCAATGAGAAGATCCCTACCTTCCGTCAGGTGCTGAACTATATAAACGGCAGAACGGGGCTCCTCATCGAGATCAAGACCTATATCCATACGCAGGTCGCCGCGCTCGTGGCGGAAGCGCTCGAAGGATATGTCGGAGATTACGCCATCCAGTCCTTCAGTCCCGCGGCGCTTTCTTGGTATCGCAAACACGTGCCCGACATTCCCCTCGGAATGCTTGCGAGCGACGTCGTGAATTTCTCTCTCTATTGGACGCGCGTCATTCGCCCCGATTTCATCTCTTACGACGTGACGGATCTCAATGAAAGGCGGGCTTTCCTCCTCTACGTTCGCGCTCCCAAGCTTTAGGCTTGTACGGTCACGAACCCCATCCTCTAAGCGCGCGCCCGCAAATACGCGCAAAACATTATCTTTGAGGGCTATGAGGCAGATCCGAACACAAGAAGCCAAACCATTCTGCACCTAACGCCACCCATTTGATACGAAGAAAAAAACGAAAAGGCGAGGTTTTCTCGCCTTTTTTCATAAAAAAAACAAGTTGATCCGATAAACCGATTTAAAGAAAGCCATTCGCTTCGAAACGCGGGCTCGATCAAGGCTTTTTCGCCTTGCGCCCCTTTTCTCCCGCTTTTTCGGCGTTTCGATAGCTCTTTTCGATCATTTCGAAGACAAGATCGTCCGAGAGACGGTCATCTAAAATCAGGCTGACCCAATATTTATGATCCATATGAAAACAGGAATACGCGCCTTTTTGAAGATATGCCGGGGCTTCTTCATCCAGTTTCACATTCAGCACGTCACTCTCCCCGCTCTCGCCTTTCGAGACCTTTCCGCGGTCGATATTCATAATGATGCCAAACCATTTTCCGCCTCTCGGCTCACGGAAAACGCCGTAATGGGGAAACTTGCTCCAAAGAAACTCGGGCTCAACGCCATACAAAAGGCGGATCCGTTCCGCCAGACGAACGGACTGTTCCGTGAGAAAAAGTCGCGCTTCCGAGCAATGATCGCGAACGTCCTCCAAAAACGCCGCGTACGCATGCCTTATCCCCGTGACGAAAGCGCCCGTAGCGTCTTCCAAACGGAAATTCGTATATTCCTCTTCGAGATCATCGTCATAGACCTTCCCATTGAAAGTCTCGCCGTCATAAAACAAGCGGACGCTGAAGCCTGCCGTCAAGGGACGCGCAAGGGAGTACACCCCATCCTTTTGCAGGAAGCCGTAGGAGATGAGACGCTCGGGAAGAACCTTACGCCATTTAAAGATTTCACTCTCGAGACTCATCTTTTTTTCTCCCGAAACGCCCGACGATCTTATCCGTAAAATAAGCGAGAACGCCCGTAAGCGCGCCCGCGATCCCGCCGAAAAGCGCGAGATAGACGAGGACAACGGCGACGGAAGGCGTGCCCGTGAAAGCCATCGCGACAAGCACCTGCCCCACCGTATGCAAGATCCCGCCGACCGCGCTCACCGTCGGGAGACCATTCGCGCCGAGTCGACGAAGCCCATACATCGAAAAGAGGGAAAGCACGCCGCCGGAAAGTGAATAAAGGCTCGTGACGG
>JAGCXI010000058.1 GCA_017961365.1 Clostridia bacterium | reverse complement strand
GTCATCGTCTATCAAGGCGAGAAGACCGATCGCCACGTCGAGTCGACGGCGCTCGATCTCAATGTTTATAAGCAGGGGAGCGTGCTTGCGTCCTTCATCGGTGACGAACTGACCTTCAAGGCATATGACAGCGGCGAATACGCCCTGTATAGCTGGGAGACGGTCGTCGGCGAGGTGAAGACGCGCGTGAATGACGAAGGAAACTTCGCAAAGAAGACGTACGTCGTGACGGACGAGAAGAGCCTCGTCGCCACCTTCGACTTGCGTTACAGCCTCTCCATCGTCTTCGCGGACAAGACGGGCTTTGCGACGATTACGTCGAGCGTACTCTCCGAGAATGCGAAAGATCTCCCGACCTTTGAGCTCGTCGATGTCACGCCGACTTCCACTTTGCGGATCCCCTTCGAGAATGGAACGGCACTCTGCTTCCGAAAAGACTTTACGGCGAATATGGCGATCAAAGTGTCCGACATCGGAAGGGGCTTTATGCTTTGGGATCTCGGCTCGACCTATGTCACTTCCACGGGAAGCGCTTTGACCTATGCGGTGCATGCGCCCGATCCCGATTATGAGATCGCGATCACGGCGGTCGTCACCTATGTCAAGATGGCGTGGTACACCGAAACCTACGCGGCGAAAAATATATCCAAAGCGAAGACGGACATCATCACCGACATCCAGACTGCGATCGAAGGCAATAGCGCTTATAAATCCTATTATACCTATGAGAACCTCGGCGATACGCCGCCTTGCGTCTCTGCTCAGCCCTATCACGTGGGTAATTACCGCATCCACTTTGTCGTGGAGAAGGGCGGCGAGACGATTTGCGACGCTTATTCCGGACTGACCATTACGCCCGTCACGCTCAGCTTTGTGAGCATCTCCATCGCGGAGAAAGTATATGACGGAAAGACCACGGCGTATCTTGCGGACGGGACGGGGATCGTCCTTTCGGGTTATGTGGAGAACGACGAGAATTATATCGAGACCTCCGGGCTTACCTTCGAATTTGCGGACGCGAATGTCGGCGTGGATAAACCCGTGCGCGTGGGCGGGACGGGCTCCCTCTCTTGCAAGGCGGGCGTGTCCGGGCTGAAAGAACAATACACGTATCTCGATTACACCTTCGACAGCAGCATGATCAAGGGCGTGAAGGCGACGATCACGAAGCGCCCGCTTCGTCTCGAGATCGGTTCGACGAAGGTGGATTATCTCGCGCAGTTCGGCGTCGCGAAGAATCCCTTCCTGCCTTCCAACGAGGATCTTGCGGCGGCGGGGCTTGCGGAAGAGGACATCGACCTTTATAACGAGGTGGTGGGAAATCTTCTCACGAGAGAGGACGCAGACGTCTATAAAGTGGGCAATTATCGCATCATCGTTTCGCAAAAAGCTGCTTTCGACCGTCTCTCGAATTATCTCGTAACGCTCGCCGGCGAAGGGAATAGCGACCCGTATTATATCGTCGAACCTTCCGAGATCGAGGTGACCTTCGACGCGTTCAGTGCTTCGTACGGCGACACGCCGCGGCTCGGAAGTTATGTTGTGAAATATAAAGGAAAAGAGATCGATCTCAAGGCGCTCCAGGTCTTGGATCAAGACGGAAAAATCATCGCCACGGTCTCCGATACCCTTTATTTCGAGAACGTGACTTTCGGCGAGGGAGAGCTTATCCCCTCCGAAACGGCGTACGGCGTAAGGTGTCTCTTCTCCAAGGAGAAAAATAAGAATTACAAGCTGACGTCCGAAGGCGCAGGCAAGGACGAATACGAAGCCTTTGCGGGGGATATGCTCCGCGTCATCGCGCAAGCGAAGGTCCTGACCGTTACAAAGAGAAAGATCGTCTTGACGGCGGACGATACGAAGAATACGAAAGTCCTCGGCAGAAAGAAGGAGAAAGTCGATATCTCGCGCAGCAACGGTTCGGCGTCTCTCGCGAGCACTTCACATAAGATCGTTGCCGCAAGAGCAGCGGGCGAGACCGTAGGCACATATGCTTTGCGCTATGATATTATGGATTACAGTGACGCCGCCGCTCCCGTCTCCGTGCTGAAGTATTACGAGGTTTCGTGGGATAGAGAGCATGTCTTCGAGATCAAACGCGTCAAGATCCGCATCACTCTCGCGCAGACCTCGCTTATTTACGGCGAATCCGTGGGCGACAAGCTGAAATACACCGTGATCATCGACGACGGCAGCATCTCGGTGAAGGATCTTTACGCCGCTTTGCATGACGGCGAGGTGAAAGCGGACGCCACCTTGGAGGATATCGGCATCGTCATCAGCTATAACGGAGACGCCATCTTGGATGTCGGCGAGAATCAGCTTGCGGATCTCACCATCAATGTCGACGAAGCGAAAGCCTATCTCGAAGGGGAAAAGGTGGATATCGTCGGCAATATGAATTGTATCGTCGTCCAGCCGAAGTACATCACCGTCATGATCGCGGCGGGCAAGGATGTCGAGGAAGAGGGGCTCACCAAACGTTATGACGGCACGGGCGTTCTTTCGGACGTGCCCGAGTTCACCGTGGAAGGACTCTTGGAAAAGGATAAGAATCTCCTGAATATCTATCTGACGCAGTACGTCATCGATCGCGGTGGCGTGAAAGTCGGCGCCTATGACGTGGACGGAGACACCATCACCGACGTCGATCGGGCGCATGTGAAGATCGGCACGTATAAAGTGGGCGGCACATTCCGCCTCTCGAATAAGAACGGGGCGGACGTCGCAAAGAACTATACGATCCGCGTCGTGCAGGGCACGCTTATCGTGACGAGAGCAGACGCCAGAGTGACGGCGACAGTCGGTTACTTCAATGAAGACGGCTCCTTTACGCAGGCGAAGCTCGTGCGTACGATCGGCGGGGAGGAGTCCTCGAAGGACGACACCATCTTTTACGGCGATACGAGAGCGGTGCTTTGCTTCACCTTGACGAGGGGCAAGCTCCGCGACCTTGTGAGCGGCGCGACGACGGAAGCGATCCCGGATGAAGCCACCGCGACGGCGAAGGAGATCTCGGACTTCATCGAGAGAGTCCTCAATATCTCTTATAATAAGCTCTCCAAGATCCCGTATGAGCAGGGTAAGGTGAGCTACGAGAGCAATTCGAAAGCGGTGACCGCGCTCGCGCTCGCTTCGGCGAATAGCAATTACAACGTCACCTTTACCGCGTCCATCCACGTTGCGCGCGTGAATATCAAAGTCACCTTGCTGCCGACGACGAAGACCATCGGTGACAGCGATCCGACGATCAATTACGCGCTTACGGCGTTCGATCCCGATACGGGCGAAGAGATCGCGGATTATTTCGATTATGCGCGCGACGCCTATACGGTCACCATCGTGGCGAATAGGACGGAGGGCGAGAGCCTCGGCAAATACGTTTATTCCGACATCGTCATCGAGGTGGCGAATGCGGAGTCGGGCGAAGTCTTGACAGAGAATGTCGAGACGGATGAAGAGGACGCGATCCTTATCATCAAGCAGCCCACCTTCCTGAAGACCCTCGTCGGAAAGATCTTGGTCTATGGCGGCGCGGTGCTCCTCTTCTTGGGCGCGGCGATCTTCCTGATCCTTTATTTCACCAAGTATCGCGCGATCTGGAAGAGCAGACCGAAGAAAGCGAAAAAGTCCAAGAAGAAGGACGAAGACGAGGACGATGACGAGGATGAAGAAGACGCGGAAGAAACCGCCGAAGGATCCTCCGACGAGACCTCCGAGGAGGAAAAGAAAGAAGAGGAGGCAGAGAAGGAAGAGATCTCCGCTTCTGCCGAGACCAAAGAGGAAAGCGCTCCCTCCGAAGAAAAGAGCGCTCCCGCGGAAATAAAAGCGGAAGCGCCCGCAGAAGAAAAGAAGGACGCGGCGAAGGAAGAGGTGAAGACGCCCGCGGCAGAGCCGAAGAAGGCGCAGCCCGAAGCTCCTCAAGCCGAGGATCTTCTTGCGGAAACGCCCGTAGTCTCACCTGCGGAAGCCCCGAAGGCGGAGACCCCGAGCGCCTTCTCTGAGGATACGGATCTCTCGAGTCTTCTCTCGGATGATCCGATCAAAGGGGACGACTGATCGTAAAAAGCGGGGGAGCGGAAGCTCCCCTATGACAAGACGCGCCTCGCGCGAATACACAGCAAAGAAGGACTGAAACATGACAAAAGCATTTAAGATCAAGACCAAGGACATTGTGACCGCCGCCATTTACCTCGCATTCATTATGGTGTTTGTGTTGGTGCCTTTCCCCCACGTCATCGTCGATATGGCGTCCATCGCGCTCATCGCGGTGTGTCTTGCCTCTACGGTAAATGGGCTTGGGATGGGACTCTTTACAGGCGTTTCCTTCGGCTTGGCGTCTTTGCTGAAAGCGGTGCTCCGTCCGAGCATCACCACGCCGATCTTTTTAAATCCCGCAGTCTCCATCTTGCCGCGTATCCTCATCCCGATCACGACGTACTTCACCTTCAAGCTCTTGAAGAACCTGCTTCGGAGGAGTCCGGAAGAGATCGGCACCGGCGTGGCTGCCACCGCGGCGACTGTCGTCGGCGTCTGCACGAACACCCTTTTTGTGCTCGGCATATGGGCGCTCTTTTATTTCGGTAAGACCTTTACTTTCGACGGAAGCAGCATCACGATCACTTGGGCGTTTTTTGCGGGCATATTGGCGACGAATTTTGTGATCGAACTCATCGTCTGCACGGTGGTCTGTCCCGTGATCTGCACGGCGCTTCGCATCGCCCTCGGCGTGGATAAGCGCGGCAGACGGAGCGTCGCCCCGATGGCTCCCCAAGAGACTCCTTTGCCCGAGCCGGAGAAAGAGACTTCCGATCCCGAAGCGGGAAAAGAGAGCCTCGATGATCTCGCTTGTCGGGCGGCGGAAAGGACGGACGGGGAGGATCCCCTGCGGAAGTAAGAAAAATGCTTTTTTCTCCTGAAAAACGCTCCTTTCGGCGCGCTTGAAAAATAGTTTGAATTTATTTAAATTTTACTTGCAATTGAAAATGTATCGTGGTATGCTTAAATAGCCCTAGTGTAGGCGGCATATCTTTTTTCGTACGTAAACGCGGAAAAATGCTGTGGAAATGCCTCTTTTTCGGGCGCTCGCGATTGCTTTCGGAGGTCGTGAGAAGGGGGAGAAATGAAAGAAAGATACTTGGAAATGGAGAAGCAGTATTTATCGAAATATGCGACTCTCTCGGAGAATACCCGCGGGAGAGAAGTCCCCGTTCCGCCTTGTCCTCTTCGCACGGAGTTTCAGCGCGACCGCGACCGCATCATCCATAGCAAAGCGTTTCGCCGTCTGAAGCATAAGACGCAGGTCTTTATCTCGCCCGAAGGGGATCATTACAGGACCCGCCTTACGCACACCCTCGAAGTCACGCAGATCGCGCGCACCATCGCGACGGGCTTATGCTTGAATCCGGACCTGACCGAAGCCATCGCGCTCGGACATGACGTCGGGCACACGCCTTTCGGACATGCGGGCGAAAGCGTCTTCACGAAGATCCTCGGGAGACCCTTCCGTCATAATGAGCAGAGCCGTCGCGTGGTGGAGAAGCTGGAGAACGACGGAAAAGGGCTGAACCTGACTTGGGAAGTCCGCGACGGCATCGAGAATCATAAGCTCTCGCTGACCCCCGCCACCCTCGAAGGGAAAGTGGTGAGTTATTCGGACCGCATCGCTTATATCAATCACGACATTGACGACGCCGTGATGGCGGGCGTGATCACGGAGGATATGATCCCGAAGGATGCGGTGGACGTCTTGGGCTATACCAAGAGCGCCCGCGTGAATACTCTCGTCTTGGATATGGTGAATTACAGCTATGGAAAGCCTGTCGTCTCGCTCTCGCCGGAGGTGTGGGACGCGCTGAATAAGCTCTATGCCTTTATGAATGAGAAAGTCTATGCTTATCATTCCGCGAAAGGGGAGGAGGCAAAGGCGAAGAAGCTCCTCGAGACCTTGTATGATTATTTCTATGAGCGTTTCGACGAGGTGCCCGAGCCGTATCATCGTATGTCGGAAGAGGACGGCAAAGCCGTCTCGGTCTGCGATTACCTCGCGAGCATGACGGATCGTTATGCCGTAGCGACGTATGAGCGGCTCTTTATTCCGAATGATTGGAGAAATTGATGCAGATCAAGGGAATGGACGGAAATTTCATCGAAGAGCTCAAAGGACGCCTCGACATCGTGGACGTCGTCTCTTCTTACGTCCCCTCCCTTGCGAAAAAAGGCGGGAACTATTGGGGAAACTGTCCTTTTCATCACGAGAAGACCCCTTCTTTTTCCGTGAATCGCGAGCAAGGCTTCTTTAAGTGTTTCGGTTGCGGAAAGGGCGGAGACGTGATCTCTTTCGTGATGGAAGCGGAGGGGATGACCTTTATGGAAGCCGTGAAGCTTCTCGCAGAGAGAGCGCATATCGAGGTCCCGAAGAATATCTCGGGGAATAACGGGGATTTCAAAGAGTTGAAAGAGCGTCTCGCCGCCTTGATGAAAGACGCCGCGCGCATCTATCACGCGAATCTTTCAAAGCCCTGCGCCGCCGAAGCTCGCGCCTATATCGAGAAGAGAGGCATTACCCCCGCGATGGTCACGAAATTCGGGCTCGGTTATTCCAATGGATATAATGAGATCATCACGGAGCTCTCTGCGCTCGGTTATAAGAGAGAGGAGATGCTGAAAGCGGGCGTGATCCAAGAGAGAGAAGGGAAATTCTTCGACGCGATGGCGAATCGCCTCGTTTTCCCCATCATCGACACCTTCCGGAACGTCATCGCTTTCGGCGGGCGCGTCCTCGGCAAGACCGACTTTGCGAAGTATAAAAATACGGATAACACCCTTCTCTTCGTGAAGAATCGGACGTTATACGGGCTGAATTATATCCGCGCCCTTCGCTATAAGGAGCGCGTCGCCGACCTCATCATGGTGGAAGGTTATATGGATACGCTTGCGCTCGTGCAGGCGGGCGTGAAAAACGTCGTGGCGAGCATGGGCACTTCGCTTACGGAGGAGCAGGCGAAGCTTGCGCGCCGCTATGTCGAGGATATCTATATCTGCTATGACGGAGACGCCGCGGGGCAGAATGCCACCCTGCGCGGACTGGAGATATTGAAAAGCCACGGGCTGAAAGTCCGTGTGATCTCCCTGCCGAATGGGGAGGACCCCGATGAGATCATCAAGCGGGCGGGCGTCGGCGAGTTTTTGAAATACAAAGACGCCGCGGTGGAGCTCACGGAGTACAAGCTCCTGCGTCTCAAAGAAAAGCATGATCTCTCCACGCCCTTCGGCAGAGCGTCTTACGCGAAAGAAGCCGCCGCCGTCATTATCGAGCTCGAAAGCGAGATGGAGCGAGAGATCTATGAAGAGTACGTCAGTAAGACGACGGGGATCGCGAAAAGCGTCGTGAAAAGCGAGGTGAACGGTCTGCGGATGGAGAAGGAGACGGGAGAGGTCTTGCGCCTCGGCGGCGTGGAAGCCTTGGACGCAAACGTGCTTGCCGCGCGCTTTATCCTTCGTCAATGCCTTCTCGGGCTGGAAAAATGGGAAAATTACGCCGACTTGATGCCGACGGAAGCCTTGCGCAAGGCGGCAGATTATATGAATGAATGTGCCTTCACGGGAGCGCCCGTCGATATAGGCACGCTCTATCACGTGATAGAGGAAGAAGAAGCGGATAAGATCGTCAATTTTGACGTGAAGAGGTACGAGGGCATGGAAGAAGCCGCATATAAAGACTGTCTCTCTCTTTTGAAGAAGGAGTATTCGAGAGGTCGCATCGCGGAATTGAATGAAAGATATAAGCTCAGTGCCTCGGATGAGGAAAGATCGGCGATCATGCGTGAAATAGCCGAAGAAGAGGCAAAATACAGGAGGTCGTATGGAAGCAAACAATGAAAAAGAAGTTATGCTGAAAGCACTCATAGACAAGGTCATCGAGAGTTGCAAGCAGAAGGGAAGCGTCCCCGAGGAAGATCTCGCGGTGCGTTTGCAAAAGCTCGATATCACGTCGGAGGATATCGAATACGTCTATGCCGAGATCGAAAAAGCCGGCATCAAGATTACGTCTTCCGAAGTGGAGGACGAAGCCAAGCCCGACGCGATCAATAAGATGCTCTCCGACGTCAGTGTGGATGACGCCGTGAAGCTTTATTTGCGCGATATCGGCAGCTATCCTTTGCTCAGCGTGGAGGAAGAGAAAGAGCTTGCGAAAGCGATGATGGAAGGGGATGAAGCCGCGAAAAAGAGACTTGCCGAAGCGAATCTCCGTCTCGTGGTCAGCATCGCCAAGCGTTATACGTCGCGCGGAATGGCTTTTCTTGACCTCATTCAGGAAGGGAATCAAGGTCTTTTGAAAGCCGTGGAGAAATTCGATTACACCAAGGGCTTTAAGTTCAGCACGTATGCGACTTGGTGGATCCGTCAGGCGATCACCAGAGCCATCGCGGATCAGGCGCGCACCATCCGTCTCCCCGTGCATATGGTGGAGACCATCAATAAGACCGCGCGCGTCACGAGAACGCTTACGCAACAGCTCGGGCGCGACCCGACGGTGGAAGAGATCGCGGCGGAAATGGGCGTGAGCGTTGATAGGATCCGCGAGATCCAGCGCACGGCGCAAGACCCCGTCTCTCTCGAGACCCCGATCGGCGAGGAGGAGGACAGCCACCTCGGAGATTTCATCGAGGACACCACGGCGGCGCAGCCCGCCGAGAAAGCGGAGCAGAGCATGGTGAAAGAGCAGCTTATGCAGGTGCTCGCCACCTTGACGCCACGCGAGGAGAAAGTCATTCGTATGCGTTACGGCTTGGACGATAACCGCGCGCGCACCTTGGAAGAGGTGGGACAAGCTTTCGGCGTTACGCGTGAGCGCATCAGACAGATCGAAGCGAAAGCTTTGCGCAAGCTGCGTCATCCGAAAAGGAAGGACAAGCTGCGCGGTTGCGTGGATAAGTGAGAAGCCTCGGCGCGCGTCTTGACGCTTGCCTTGCGCTCATAGAGGGCGTGAGCTGCGTCGTGGACGTCGGCACGGATCATGGCAGGCTCCCCGTTTACGCCTTGAAAGAGGGCAGAACGGAGAGGGCTGTCGCCGTGGATATCAGCGAGAAGAGCCTCAAAAAAGCAGCTTTGCTCGCAGAGAAAGAGGGCGTCTCTTTGGACTGCATTGTCTGCGACGGATTGCAAGGCGTGGCGGAGAAGGACGCTGAGCTCGTCGTCATTGCGGGAATGGGCGCGCATGAGATCGTGAAGATCCTCGAAGAAGCGCCTTTCCCCTTGAAAAAAGCCATCTTTGTTCCGCATGCCCATGCCTCTCTCTTGCGGCGATATCTGCGAGAGAAGGACGTATGTCTTCGGAAAGACGTCGTGGTGAAAGAGGGTAAACATTATTACGCCGTTATGCTTGCGGATTTCTCGATGCCTTGGCGCGACGAGGATAACCTGTACGTCGGGCGAGAGGGAGATGCGAGAGACGCTTATATCGAGATGCGGCTGAAAAAGATCGAGAGCTTCCTTGCTTGCAAGGCGGACACGCAGCTCGAAGAAGAGAAGGAGATATTGACCCATGTATACCGTTCGTGAGATAAGAGACAAGTTGAACGCCGCGTTTCCTTTCGAGACGGCGCTCTCCTATGATAACGTGGGGCTCCTCGTCGGGCACGCGGGGAAGAAGGTGTCAAAGGCGCTCGTGTCTTTGGACGTGACGCACGAGGTCATTCGGGAAGCGCGCGATCTCGGCGCGGAGCTCATCGTTTCCCATCATCCCGTGATCTTTCGTGAGAGAAAAAACGTGACGGACGAGAGCTATACGGGCGGCGTGGTCTTGGATCTCATCGAGAGCGGCGTCGCGGCGATCGCTTTGCATACCAATTACGATCGCGCGGAAGAGGGGAATAACCGTCATCTTGCTTTGGCGCTCGGCGCAAAAGACTTTGCGGTCACGGAAGAGGGCTTCGCCATCGAGTTTGATCTCGAGGAGGAGATCTCTTTGGAAGATTTTAAAGCGAAGGTCAAGTCCGCGCTTGCGGATCGCGCCGTTCGCTCCGTCGGAGAGGGGAAGGTGCGTCGCGTCATCACCTCTTGCGGCGCGGGGATCTCGGAGGAGATGATCCTTCGGGCGAAAGAAACGGACGCCTGCATCGTGACGGCGGACGTGAAACATAATTATGCGTCGATGGCGCTGGACCTCGGCGTGAAGATCGTGGAGACCACGCACTATGCGAGCGAATGGGCTTTCACGGAGAAAATGGCGAAATATTTGGCGGAGAGCTTCGACGGCGTCGAAGTGATCGTCAGCCGACACAATATAAATCCTTATGCGTAAAAGCCTAAGGGAAGGAGTAGGAAATGGATTTATCCGTAATGCTTGAGTATCAGGATCTCGACAGAAAGCTTATCAAGCTGGAGAGCACGCTCTTACAGAGCGAAGCCGCGCGCGAATACGCCCAAAATAAGGGCACGGTGACCTCCGCGCAGGAGCAGGTCGGGAAGCAAAACCGCGAAGCGGGCGAAATGATCAAACAAATGGACGCGCTCATCGCGGAGTACGAAGCGCTCGAAAAGGAGCTCACCGAGATGGAGGGCGCAGTCCCCGAAGTCACGGATCTGAACGGCGCGGAGTTCTTCTCCCGCAATATTCAGAAGCTCATCAATCAATTAAAGAATCTCTCGCAGGAGATCGGCAAGCTGAGTTCGAGGATCGTGGAGATGAATCAAGCGCACGCGGCGACGATGTCTGCGGGCAAGGAAGCGGCGAAGAAGCTCAATGCGAGCAAAGCGCGCTATGACGAAGAAAAGGCGAAGCTTATGCCGGAAGCGAAGAAATTACAAGCCGAGATCGCGGAGATCGAGAAGAAATGCACGCCTCGCTTCCTCGACGTCTATAAACGGCTCAGGAAGTCCAAGATCCCCGTGGTCGTGCCTTTGCAAGGGGGCAGGAGCTGCGGCGGATGCTTTATGGAGCTCGCGGGCGACGCCATCGTCAGATTGAACGGAGAAAACTTTATCGAATGTCCTGATTGCGGCAGGATATTGTATAAGGCGTAAGGAGGACATACAAATGAGTAATGTGATAGCGGAAGTAAAAGCGGGCAATGTCGTGGCATTTGTGCTGTACTTTTTGCTTGTGATCGGCGTGGGCGTCTTCTTCTTTTTGAAGACGAAGACGGACACCGGTGAAAAAGGCTTCTTCCTCGGCGGAAGAAAAATGAATGGTTTCGTCTCCGCATTAAGCGCGGGCGCATCCGATATGAGCGCGTGGGTCCTGATGGGGCTTCCGGGCGCTATCTATGCGGCGGGGCTCGGTCAGGTCTGGATCTCCATCGGTCTCGCCATCGGCACGGTCCTCGCTTGGATCTTCTTGGCGCCGCGCCTCAGAAGATATTCCATTCTCGCGCAGGACAGCATCACGATCCCGCAGTATCTTACCAATCGTTTCAAGAGCAAGCGGAAAGAATTGCAGGTCATCTGCGCGGTGATCTTCGTGATCGTGTACTGCGTGTACGGCGCGTCGAGCATCAAGGCGGCGGGCACGCTTTTTAATCAGATCTTCGGATTGGACGAGCGCATCGCGATGTTGATCAGTATGATCATCATCATTGCGTACCTCTTCCTCGGCGGCTTCAACGCAGTCTGTTGGACGGACTTCTTCCAAGGAATGATCATGCTTGTGGCGCTTATGCTTCTCCCCATCGTCTCCGTCGCGGTGCTGAAAGCGCCCGAGACGGCGTCCGCGCTGCCCGCAAATTTCTGGAATATGTTCGTGATCGGAGATAATTGGTGGTCGAGCTTGGCTACGATCCTCACCGGTCTCGGCTGGGGGCTCGGATATTTCGGCATGCCCCATATCGTCGTTCGTTATATGTCCATCAAGTCCGAGAAAGAGATGAAGAAGTCGCAGATCGTCGGCAGCACTTGGACGATCTTGATCTTGACTTTCGCCACCGTCGTGGCGCTCGTCGGCAGGAAGTACCTCGGCGCTTCGCTTGAAGATGCTTCCTCCACCGTCTTTATCACCCTTACTCAGAAGGCGTTTCCCGTTTTCATCGGCGGCCTTGTCATCACGGCGATTCTCGCCGCGTCGATGAGCACGGCGGATTCCCAGCTTCTCGCTTCCTCTTCCGCCTTCGCTTCGGATATCTATAAGACCACCATTCGCGAGAATGCCTCGGAGAAGGAGATCGTTTGGGTGGGCAGGATCGTCGTCATCGTGGCGTCTGTCATCGCCTTCTTCATCGCGTTCCTCGGTTTCGGCGATAAGCCCCTCGTCCCCGCATTCTCCACCATTATGACTTTGGTGTCGGCGGCTTGGGCGGCTTTCGGCGCGGCGTTTGGCCCCGTTCTTTTGCTCTCGCTTTATAATCGCAGAGTGAATTATAAGGGCGCCACGTTGGGTATCATCGTCGGTTTCGTCGTGGACATCCTTTGGATGATTCTCTTCAATATGGAATATTACGGAATGAAGAGCGTCGCGGTCAATACCGAGCTTTATGAGATCATCCCGGGCTTCGTCGCGGGTCTTGTCACGATCATCTTGGTCAGTCACTTCACCGAAGCGCCCTCCAAAGAGATCACCGACCTCTTCGATCGTGTTTCGTGCGCAAAGAGCGTCGAGGCGGAGAGCGGGAAGGTTCTTGTCGACGGCGTGGAATACCTCGAAGACGCGCCGGTAGAAGCCGTTCTTACGGAAGAAGCGCCCGTCGCCGAGCTCGTTATCGCGGAGGAAACGCAGGAAACGCCCGCAGATCCCGACGCGGAATAATCCTTTACGAAATAAAAAGTCCGTCGCTTCAAATATGTTGCGGCGGACTTTTTTATGCTTTTCGTTTATGCTTTTCGGAAAGGTGCTTAAAGGGTCTCCGTCTTGCGGATAAGATAGGGCAGCGCTTCTTCGAAACGTACGCCGTACCAATGCTCTTTGCGGACGGGGAGGGTGGCTCGAATGGCGCGCAAGGTGTAATCGACGGCGAGGTCTGCGGCGTCCTCCAAAGAGAGCCCGCGAACGATGCCGCCCACGAAGGTGGAAGCATATACGTCGCCCGTGCCGTGAAAACTGCCTTCGATGCGCTCGTCGAAATAATAGTGGACGCTGTCTTTTTCCTTGGAATAAGCGGCGATGCCGAGCTTGTCTCGGGAGAAAGATACGCCTGTCAGGACGACGTCCCCGCCGTTCAGCGCGGAGAGTCTACGAAGCAGACCTTCGATATGCGCTTTGTCATAGCCGCTTTCGACGTAAGGCTCTTTGAGCAGGAAGGCGGCTTCCGTGAGATTCGGCAAGATGACTTTCGCGCCTTTTACGAAAGAAGCCATTTCCGCGGCGAAAGCCTCGTCGAAGCCGTAATAAAGCTTGCCGTGATCCGCCATGACGGGGTCCACGATGAATAAAGCGCCCTCTTTCGCATTCTTTTTCACGATGTCTTTGATGTATTGCAACTGGCGCTTGCTCCCGATATAGCCGGTGTAAAAAGCGTCGAAAAGGATCTTTTCTTTCTCCCAATGCGCGCCGATTTGGGGGATGTCTTCCGTGAGATCTCGGAAGGTGTATCCCGTAAAGCCGCCCGTATGCGTGGAAAGCACGGCGGAGGGGATAACGGCGGTCTCAAGCCCCATCGCGGAGAGGATGGGCAGCGCTACGGTGAGGGAGCATTGCCCGAAGCAAGAGACGTCTTGAATG
>JAGCXI010000007.1 GCA_017961365.1 Clostridia bacterium | reverse complement strand
GACTGCATCAGCGACTCGATCTCGTGATAGCCCTTGCGAATGCCGGTGATGCGGAGGAAGAGGTTGATCTTCGCGTATGCCCGCTTTTTAACGATTTTTGACATAGGTGTCGAAACGATATTCGATCTCGCCCGAGCGGCGCAGGTCGCCTTTCGTCAGGGTGAAGTCCGAGGGGATCTCGGGGAAGCGAGTTTCGCCCTCGTCCTCGCGAAGAATGCGAGTGACGTATAGGACGGAACAGTATGGCATCAGCAGAGAATAGATCTCTCCGCCTCCGATCACGAAGACGTCCTCTTCGGGCGAACCGAGGTCGCGTAGGAGAGAGAAGAGACTGTCGACGTCTCGCGCGATGAGTACGCCGCGTTCTTCGGCTTCTCCGTCCGACATCGAGCGAGAGAGGACGAAATTCTTTCTCCCTTTCAGCCCTTTGCCGCCGGGAAGAGAGAGGAGGGTCTTGCGTCCCATCACGACGGTCTTACCTCGCGTTTTGGCGACGAAAAACGCCATATCCTCTTGAATGGAATAAAGGAGATCGCCTTGCTTGCCGATGTATTGCAAGGCGTTTACCGCGGCGATCGCATTCATCAGACAGCCACCGGGATTTTCTTGCCGAGCTTATGGTATTCGTACCCCTCGAGGGAGAAGCTGTCCACCGTGAAATCATAGAAATTCGTAATGGACTTATCCATGATGAGGCGCGGCGCGGGGAGCGGCTCTTTCGCGATGACCTCTTTGATCATATCGATATGGCGGTCATAGATATGCGCGTCCGCGATGACGTGGACGAATTCGCCCGGTTCCAAGCCGCTGACCTGCGCAAGCATATGCACGAGGAGGGAGTATTGGACGACGTTCCAATTATTCGCGGTGAGGAAATCCTGCGAGCGTTGATTCAAAATGGCGTTCAGCTTGCCGTTCGCCACGTTGAAGGTGACGGAATAAGCGCAGGGATAGAGATGCATCTCCGAGAGATCGGCGTGCACGTAAATATTGCTCATAATGCGACGGGAAGCGGGGTTATGCTTGAGGTCGTAAAGGATGCGATCCACTTGGTCGAAATCACCTTCTTTATAATGGTGCTTGACGCCGAGCTGATAGCCGTACGCCTTGCCGATGGAGCCCGTTTCGTCCGCCCAAGCGTCCCAAATATGGGAATTGAGGTCGTGGACGTTATTGCTCTTTTTCTGCCAGATCCAAAGAATCTCATCGAGCGCCGCGCGGAAATTCGTATAGCGAAGCGTCGTGATCGGAAATTCCTTCGAGAGGTCGTAACGATTCACGATGCAAAATTTTTTGATGGTATGCGCGGGGGCGCCGTCGTCCCAGCGAGGGCGCACTTCCATGTCCGCGTCGCTCACGCCGTTTTGCAGGATATCTTCGACGTTCTTGATAAATATTTCGTCCGCTATGCTCATAATGGACCTCCTTAGGGTATTAGTCTTCGTTTTGCGCTTTTACGATGGTGATCGTAAGGGTATTTGCCGAGAGGGTAAAGCTCTCTTTCGTGCCGGCATTCAGGATGAATACGCCGGAATACGTCTGCGGGATCGAGGAGAAAGAGCCGTAATTCCCGAGACAAAGATAAGTGGACGCGAAAGTGGATGACGTCGAGACGGGGAGGACGATGTCGTCCGCGCCTTCGGCAGAGATCACCACATTCACCGCGCCTTCCAAGGACAAGCCGAGGGTGGTGAGGAGGTCATTCAGCATCACGCCCGCGTAATAATGGTCTACGCGATTTAATTTAGGGGTGTAATAAAGCGGGAGGAAGGAGTCGTTGAAAGAGAAGTCGAAGCTGCTTTCCGAGATCTCGTCCCTGATCGCAATGGTCAAGTCTTCGTGCGTGGCGCCTTGCGAGACGCCGCGATGGACGGGGTGATTCGCGCCCATTGTCCAGATCGCGTCGTCCAATAAAGAGTCGCCCTCAGCGTCAAGGAAGGTCTCCGCAGAGCGGAACGCTTCCTCCGTAAGGGGATATGCGGTATTTCCTTCGCCGAGGATCGAGCGATTGCCGGAGACTTTTTCGATGGCTGTGCTGTAGAAAAGATTGCGAATGCTGATGGTGTTCGTGGAGGAAGAACCCGCCGTATTCCCGAAAACGCCCGAGACGATGTCGCTGGCGAGCGTGCCTTCCACGGGGGTCTCCGCTTTCGAGACGCCGACGGCGAGGTTTGCAGAGATCTCGTATGCGCCCGCGATGGTGCCTGCGAGGACGCCCGCGCGTGCCTTGGCGTAAGAGGTGGTGCCTTCCTTGCCCGTGGCGACAGCCGTGACCGTTGCTTTCGAGAGGCAATTCGCCATCACGAAGTGTTGATCTCCGCTCCAGATATAGCCGACGATGCCGCCCACATTGACCTGCGAATAGCGCGCGAGGATCTCGCCTTCAAAAGAGCTTGCGAAGATCTTGCCGCCCGACGCCGCGCCGAGGATGCCGCCCACGCAGACGTAACTGCTGCCCGTGGTGTCGACGTTCTTTAAAAAGTCGATATCGCCGATGACATGGTAATTATCGATCACGCTCTCATTGCTTCTCGCGGCGAGGAGCCCGTATTCCAGTCCGCTGCGCGTCACGCCGGAATTATTATTCATCACCATCTTGGCGTTTTGTAAGGTGAGATTCTTCACGACGGCTTTGGAGAGATAACCGAAAAGCCCGATGCGCCCTTGCGAATTGCTCTTGGTCAGCGTGAGATTCGAGATGACGTGTCCGTCGCCGTCGAAAGATCCCTTAAAAGCGTCGGAATCGGAAGTGCCGATCGGGGTCATCGTGACGTTCGAGAGGTCCAGATCCTTCGTGAGCTTATAATAAAGAGGCACGTCCAAGACTTTCCCGCCGAAAGCTTTGGAATAACAGCCCGTCGTGATGGCTTTGAGCTCCTCCACGGAGGAGATGAGGATGGGGTCGAGATGGCTGCCTTTCCCGAGATGATAGACCACTTCGTTCGAACGCGCGATCACCGCTCCGTTCCCCGCGACGGCGGTGACTTGATAAAGATAATCGCCGATGGTGCCCTGCGGCACGGTGAAAGTGATGTCGCGCACAGTGACGGAATAGCGGGCGCCCTCCGGGAGCTCGCAACGCAGCTCGTAACGATCCGCGCCTTCCACGGCGCTCCAAGTCAGGACGGAGCCTGCGATGTCGAGGGAGAATGTCCCGGGCTCGGAAGTCGTCTTCCCTTTCTTGCAGGAGAAAAGAAGAAGGGAAAGGAAGAGGAGCAGGACGATGATTGGAATGTAACGAAAGCGTTTCGACATGAAAGCGATCCTCTATAGATAAAATGATTATTTTTATTATATATAATTCACGCCCGCGAAGTCAATATATATCCGCAATTCGGGCGAAGCTTCTTCGGAAGGAGACGATCCTATGACGGCTTGTCATATTTTTGCGCTTTGCTTCGTATAATCGGGTATAAAACTTCGGGAGGGAGGATATGGATACGGAATACAGGGAATATTCGTTCGGGATCGGCGGCGATCTTCGTGAGCAGGTGACGGTGGAGACTTCGGTGAATACGGCGGAACGCGGCGGCATAAGCGCTGTGCTCAGCTTAGAGGCGGAGGCGAAGCTCCTCGGCGTGGAAATGATGCAAGGGGAGGCGCTGCTCAGCGGAAAAGTGAATTACAGACTGCTTTATGCGGACGCGGCGGGGAAACTCTGCGGGCTGGATTATTTCAAAGACTTCGAGACAAGGCTCGTCTCCGATGACGTGACGGCGGACGGGAAATGGGATGCGACGCTTTCCGTCATCGATTGCGGATGTGATCTGCAAGGGGACACGGTGACCCTCGGCGCCGTCGTGGACGTTTCATTGAGGGCGTATCGCGAATGTAAGATGCGCGCCGTGGCGGCGATCCCCGATGCGGAGCTCCTGACGGGCAGGCTGGAGACGGAGAGATTTGTCGGGAAGCGGGAATTTCTTTCGGACTTGGCGAAAGAGGAAAGCGTCGGGTGTCTGGTCAAGAAAGTTTTGCTCTTCGATACGCAGGCGGCGGTCTTGTCCTCGGAGGAGAAAGAGGGGACGCTATTCATCTCGGGTGAGGCGCGCGCCGTCGTCCTCTATTTGACGGAGGAGGACGCCGTGGAGGAAAAGACATTCGTCCTCCCCTTTGCGCAGGAGGCGGAGACGAGAGGAAAGAACGCCGTGTCGGCGACCTTGAAGAATGCCCGCGTCGTGATCTCCGGGGATGAGAGCGTAAGCGCGGTGGAGGTCGAGATGACGCTCTCACTCACGGTATCGGACCTCGAGGCGGAGAGCGTCGAGGTGGCGAAGGACGTCTGTTTGCCTGCGTCGGAGGCGATCTTGACGAAAGAATCGCTATGCGCGGATATTTTCCTCGGGGAGACGCGTAAGAAAGAGGCGGTTTCTTTCTCGCTTTCCATCGACGGAGCGGATGAAATCCTCGTCGTGCGCCCTGTGGGGCTTGCGGTGGCGGGCAGCGAAGTGAAGGACGGATCTGTCCGCGTGGAGGGCGTTGCTTTCTTCGACGTGGTCTATAGAAAAGAGGATGGATATTTTTCGGCACAGGGAGAGCTTCCCTTCGTTTCGGAGCTTCCTTTTGCGGAGGCGAAGAGGAGCGATAAGGCGAAAGTGAGAGCGGACGTCCTCGGCGCGAGGGGAATGCTTACGTCTTCGGGGGCGGACATCGCGGCGGAGCTTCTTCTGACGGCAGATATTGCGCGTCCCACCGAGGGCGCCATGATCACGGAGGTCTCGGAAGGCGCGGCGCGTGAGGATGACGGCGCGGGGATCAGCGTGTATTTTGCGGAAGCTGGGGAAGAGCTTTGGGGGATCGCGAGAAATATGGGCGTCTTGCCGAGCGCGCTGCTTCGCGCGAATCCTTTCCTAGCGGAGCCGCTCACCGAGGCGAAAAAGGTGCTTATATTCAGGTCGAAGTGATAAAGGATGCATTGCGCGTAAACGTGCATGAATTGACCGTAGATCGGTCGTAAATTCTCACGAGCCGTCGTTCGGCTGCTCCGTGAATTGGCGGCGAGCCGTCATCCCGATGAAAAAGAACTGTTCCATCTTACCGGAACAGCTCTTTTATTGATTCGCAATGTTTCTTTTAAGAGAAACAATTCATATCTCATGGACAGTTCATTTGCGCTCGGCGCGTAATTTATTTAATCAACAAGTGAAATATTCTATTTCTTGAATAATTCCGCGATCCAGCTTCGATAGATGACTTCTTCCGTCCCAGTCTCTTCCGCGGCGATGAAGCAGAGAGGAGGATACGCCACGCACCACCAATTCTGTCCTTCTCCGCTCCCCAGCTCCACGATCACGGCGTCATATACGCCTTCTTCGAGAGTGAGATCTCCGTATGTCCGCGTAGGGAATCTTTCGCTGCGGAGAGACACCGCGCTGAGATAAGGATATCCGCAAGAATATAAGGTGTCGTCCGCCACTTTTTTCATTTCCGCTTTCTTTTCTTCCATCAAAGCCCACATCTCGTCTCGGCTCTTCACTCGCAAAGCGAGTGGTGTTAGATATTGCACGAGGGCGTCGCGCACGGCGAGCTTGACGGTCTGGTCTTCCGTCGTATCGGAATTTGCTCGCACGTGGATGCGAATATAGTCTTCTGTCCCCTTTGCGGAGGGGGCGCATGAAGTGAGGAGGAGGGTGCCGCAGACGGCGAAAAGGATGAGAAGGAAAAAGATCAATATGTAGCGTTTCATAGCCCTATTATTCACCTCCCGTCGCGGCTTTATACATATTTCCCAAAAAGCGCGTCATACTACCCGCAAACGAGGTGTATATGAAAAGGATATTGACTTTTTTGCTTTGCGTCGCGATGATCGCGCTTGTGCTCGTCGCCTCCTATACGAGGGAAGAGGCTTCCGCCGAAGTGCTGAAGCAGGGCTCGCAGGGCGCGCTTGTGAAGACGGCGCAGACTAAGCTTAAAAATTGGGGGTATTACAGCGGCGCCGTCGACGGCATCTACGGACCGAAGACCGTCGCCGCCGTCAAATATTTTCAGCGGGTAAATGGGCTCACGCAGGACGGGATCATCGGGGCGAAGACCGCCGCGGCGATGGGACTTTCTCTTTCCTCCGCTTCTTCTTCCGCGTCCTCTTCTGTAAGCGGCTATTCTTCGAGTGACAGCTATCTGCTTGCGAAGTGTATCTATGCCGAGGCGCGCGGAGAACCCTATACGGGGCAGGTCGCCGTAGGCGCGGTGATTTTGAATCGCGTGCGTTCCTCCAAATTTCCGAATAGCATCTCGGGCGTGATCTATCAGCCCTATGCTTTCACTTGCGTAGCGGACGGACAGATCAATCTCACGCCCGACGCGAATGCCAAGAAAGCGGCGCAGGACGCTTTGAACGGATGGGACCCCACGAACGGATGTCTTTATTATTACAATCCCGCTACGGCGACGAGCAGTTGGATTTGGTCGCGGACGGTGATGCTTTCGATCGGCAAGCATAATTTCGCGCTGTAAAGGAGAAGAAATGAAATACGAAATCTATAGGGAAGAGACAAAAAAGAAAAGAATCTCCGGGAAGGACATAGCCTTCATCGTCTCCATCGTGCTTTTGACCTTGATCCTCGCTCTTTTCGTGGCGAAATACGCGGTGGAGCGCGCTCGCGCCGAGGATGCGGAGATGCGCTATAAAACGGCGACGGAGAATGTTTATCGCAAGAGCTATTATTCTTTGACCTACAATATGGACGGTTTGGACGGCGCTTTGACCAAGCTCTCCGTGGCGAGATCCGCGCCGCTCAGGCAGGAATATCTTTCGGAAGTCTCCACGTATTCCACCGCCGCGGCGGAGAATCTTTCAAACCTTGCGGAGAAAGACGCCGAGAATTCGAAGCTTTTGAAATTCATCAATCAAACAGGGGATTATGCGAAGTATCTCGACGAAAAGCTCGCCCGCGGCGGCACGCTCTCCGAGGAGGATTCTTCCCGTCTCCTCGAGATCTCGGCGATCGTTCGCAAAATGAAAGGTTCGCTCGGAGAGATCGCGGGAAAAGTGGAAGAAGGGGAATTCATCGATTTTTTGCAGGACGACGAGAGCGATTTTTCCTCGATGATCCGCAGTTTCGAGAATGACGACGTCGCCTATCCATCGATGATCTATGACGGACCTTTCAGCGATTCGATGACGGAGCGCGAAGCGAAAGCACTCGGCGCGGAGGAGATCAATGAAGCGCAGGCAAGCGTCCTCGCAAAGACTCTTTTGCCGCATTCCGAGATCGCGGAAGTCACGGTGAAAGAGGGGTGCAAGAACGTTTTCGAGACCTATGATTGCGAGCTCAAGACGGAAAGCGGCGTCGCTTATGTCACGCTCTCGAAAAGGGGTGGATTTCCCGTCTCGATGAATGCGCCGCGAGAGGAAGAGAGCGAAGTCCGTCTCACGGCGAAGGACGCCGAAGCTATCGCGGAGGGATATGTCGCCTCCCTCGGTCTTGACTCGATGAAAGCCGTCTGGGCGAGCCTTTATGAGAACGTATATTTCATCAATCTCGCTTATGTCACCCGCGACGTCATCGTCTATCCCGATCTCATCAAGGTCAAAGTGGACGCATCGAAAGGAGAGGTCGTCGGAATGGAGAGCTTGAACTATATCTTCAATCACAAAGAGCGAAATATTCCGATCCCCGTCCTAAAAGAGGACGAAGCGCGCTCCGCTCTCAGCGAAGATATCGAAGTGGAGAGCCTTCGACTTGCGCTCGTCCCCACGAAAGGAGACGGTGAAATGCTCACCTATGAAGCTTATGGACGGAAGGGCGATGACCGATATTTTGTCTATATTGACGCGGCAAGCGGAGCGGAGGTGAAGATCATGCGGGTGCTGGACGGAGAGCGCGGACTTTTGCTGCAATGAGGGCGGATAAGGGCGCTTATGCGCCTCTCCCGCTTTCCGCCCGAATCGTTACGCGCAAGCCGCCCTGTCCGTTGGCGAGAGCATCGACGCCCTTTTCGAGCCGTGTTTTACACGGCATATCGAGCGCCGATCGTTACATATCGAGCGTTCATAAGAACGCATATCGAGCCGCGTAGGCGGCATATCAAGTTTGACAGAATGTTTGCGCCGATGCATTCGGCATTTATCCTCAATTCACATTTTTTATTTGACACGCATACGCGTGTGCCCGTATAATGTATTCGATTTATTTTTACACCACTCATTCAAAGGAGGTACTTTATGAGTTTCAAACAAACTGTTGACGGTAATACTGCGGCGAGTCACGTTGCGTATGCCTTCTCGGAAGTCGCGGCGATTTATCCGATCACGCCCTCTTCCCCGATGGCGGAAGTGGCTGACGAATGGTCTGCGCAAGGTCGCGTGAATATGTTCGGACAGAAGCTCCGTTTGGCGGAGATGCAGTCCGAAGGCGGCGCGGCGGGCGCTGTGCACGGCTCTCTTGTGGCGGGCGCTTTGACCACCACCTATACGGCGAGCCAAGGCTTGCTCCTCATGATCCCGAATATGTATAAGATCGCGGGCGAGCTCCTTCCCACGGTATTCCACGTGAGCGCTCGCGCTCTTGCGGCGCACGCTCTTAATATCTTCGGCGATCATGCCGACGTGATGGCTTGTCGTCAGACGGGCTTCGCGATGCTCGCTTCGAACTCCGTGCAAGAGGTCATGGATCTCGCTTTGGTGGCGCATCTCTCCACGCTGAAGGCGAAGGTGCCTTTCCTCCATTTCTTCGACGGCTTCCGTACGTCTCACGAAGTCAGCAAGATCGATATGATCGAGTATGACGAGATGAAGAGCCTCGTAGATATGAAGGACATCGAGGATTTCCGCGCCCGCGCTTTGAACCCCGAGCACCCCATTCAGCGTGGCACCGCGCAGAATGCGGACATCTATTTCCAGAACCGTGAGACCGCGAATAAGTATTACGAGGCGACGCCCGCCATCGTCCAAGAGATGATGGATAAGGTTTCCGCCTTGACCGGCAGGAGCTATCATCTTTTCGATTATGTCGGCGCTCCCGATGCGGAAAATGTCATCGTGCTGATGGGCTCCGGCGCAGACGCCGTGGAAGAGACCATCAATAAGATGAATAAGGAAGGTCATAAGGTTGGTCTTTTGAAAGTCCGTCTTTATCGTCCTTTCGCCGTGGAGGCTTTCCTTGCGGCGCTTCCGAAGAGCGTGAAGAAGCTCGCCGTCCTCGACAGGACGAAAGAAGCGGGCTCTCTCGGTGAGCCTTTGTATCTCGACGTTTGCTCCGCGCTCCTCGAGCATGGAAAGACGGATATCAAAGTCGTCGGCGGCAGATACGGTCTCGGCTCCAAGGAATTCAATCCTTCGATGGTCTATGCCGTGTATAAGAATCTCGAGCAGGCGCAGCCGAAGAATCATTTCACCGTCGGTATCCATGACGATCTCACGAATACCTCGCTTGATTTCTCCGAGAAGTACGACGCGGCGCCCGCGGGCACCATCTCTTGTAAGTTCTGGGGTCTCGGCTCGGACGGCACGGTCGGCGCGAATAAGAACAGCATCAAGATCATCGGCGACCATACCGACAAATTCGTGCAGGGCTATTTCTTCTATGATTCCAAGAAGTCCGGCGGTATCACCGTTTCCCACCTCCGTTTCGGCGATACGAAGATCCAGTCCGCTTATCTCATCGACGCGGCGGATTTCGTGCAGTGCAGTAACCCCTCTTACATCACGCGCTACAATATGACGGGCGATATCAAAGAGGGCGGTTCCTTCCTTCTCAATACTTCCGCTTTGACGGTGGAAGAGCTCGAGCACGTTTTGCCCGCCGCCGTGAAGCGCGACATCGCGAAGAAGCTTGTGAATCTTTATGTCATCGACGCGATCAAGATCGCCGCGGGTCTCGGCCTCAAGGGCAGGACGAATACGATCCTGCAATCCGCTTTCTTCAAGATCGCGAATATCATTCCTTATGCGGATGCCGTTGACTTTATGAAGAAGATGGCGTATAAGTCCTTTGCGAAGAAGGGCGACGCCGTCGTGAATATGAACTACGCCGCCATCGACAGCGCGGAGGCGAATCTCGTCAAGATCGACGTGCCCGCCTCTTGGGCGGAAGCCACCACGGGCGCCGATATGGCGAAGGTGGAAGGCAGCGATTACTTCATGAAGACCATCGCGCCCATCATCGCGCAGGAAGGCGATAAGCTCCCGTCCTCCGCTTTCAATGCGGACGGCTCCGTGCCCACGGGTACGACGCAGTACGAGAAGCGCGGCGTTGCGGTGCTTGTCCCGAAATGGAATGCCGAGAAGTGTATCCAATGTAACCAATGCTCCTTTGTCTGTCCCCATGCTTGTATCCGTCCCGCGGTAGTCGCCGAGGGCGCAGACGCTCCCGCTTCTTTTGCCACGAAGGCGATGACGGGCAATAAGGGCTATAATTTCCGTATGCAAGTCTCCCCGCTCGATTGTATGGGCTGCGGCGTGTGCGCGAATGTCTGTCCCGTCAATGAGGGCGCGGATAAGAAGGCTGTCGCCGCCGGACTCAAGGGCGCGGCGCCCGAAGACAAGGCGCTCGTTATGGTGCCGCTCGGCTCCGTTGTGGACGACGAGACCGTGAATTATAATTACAGCAAGACGCTCCCCGACGTGGACGTCAGCGCTTGCCCGGGTTGCAAGGCGACGACGGTCAAGGGAAGCCAGTTCAAGCAGCCGTATTTCGAATTCTCCGGCGCTTGCGCGGGCTGCGGCGAGACGCCGTATGTCAAGGTCATCACGCAGATGTTCGGCGACAGAATGATCGTGGCGAATGCGACGGGCTGCTCCTCCATTTACGGCGGCAGCGCTCCGACCTGCCCCTACACCGTGAATAAAGAAGGTCACGGTCCCGCTTGGGCGAACAGCCTCTTTGAGGATAATGCGGAGTTCGGCTATGGTATGAACCTCGCTTACGCCCAAAGGAGAGCGAAGCTCGCGGAGAAGATCGAGGCGCTCAAAGACGTCGCCAAGAGAGAAGAAGTCAAGGCGGCGGCGCAAGAATGGCTCGACAATAGGAAGAGCGCGGAGGGTAGCAAGGCTGCTTCCGAGAAGCTCGTTTCCTTGCTCTCGCAGTGCACGAAGGATTGCGCCTGCTATGATCTTGCGAAAGAGATCCTCGACAGCAAAGATTGCCTCGTGAAGAAGTCCATCTGGATCTTCGGCGGCGACGGCTGGGCGTACGACATCGGTTACGGCGGCTTGGATCACGTGCTCGCTTGCGGCGAAGACGTGAATGTCCTCGTCCTCGACACCGAGGTGTATAGCAATACCGGCGGTCAGTCCAGTAAGTCCACGCCGACCGGCTCTGTGGCGAAATTCGCCGCGGCAGGTAAGAGGACCAAGAAGACGGACCTCGGCATGATGGCGATGAGCTATGGCTATGTCTACGTTGCGCAGTGCGCGATGGGTTCGAATAAGCAGCAATTCCTGAATGCGATCGTCGAGGCGGAGGCTTATGACGGGCCGTCCCTTGTGATCTGCTATGCGCCTTGTATCAACCACGGTATTAATATGGCGAATAGCCAGACCGAGGAGAAGAAAGCGGTGGATTGCGGTTATTGGCAGCTCTACCGTTATAACCCCGCCGCGGCGGAGGGTGTGAATCCCTTCACGCTCGACTCCAAGGATCCCACCGCCGATTATCAGGCGTTCCTTGCGGGCGAGACGAGATATGCTTCCTTGAAGAAGACGCAACCGCAGATCGCAGAAGCGCTCTTCGCCAAGACGGAGGCAGACTCCAAGGCGAGACTCGCAGGCTATAAGAAGCTCGCGGGAAAGGAATGATCCGACCGATAAAGAATTAACACTTGGGGAGCTTCGATATCGGAGCTCCCTTTGTGGATAAAGATATGCCTATCATTTTTAAAAACGTTACCTACGAATACCCAACGGACGGCGATCCCGTCCCCGCAGTCAGAGACGTCAGCTTGGAGATAGCGGACGGATCTTTCGTCTGCGTCTTGGGGGAGAATGGGAGCGGGAAAAGCACCCTTGCCAAGCTGATGAACGGGCTCCTTGCTCCGACGAAAGGGGAAGTGCTCGTGGATGGCGAGACGACGAACACCGAGGAGGAAGAGGCTCTCTTTTCCATTCGGCGGAAGGTGGGCATGGTCTTTCAGAACCCCGACAATCAGATGATCGCATCCATCATTGAGGACGAGCTTGCTTTCGGCCCCGAAAATCTCGGCGTGCCGCGGGAGGAGATCGAGGAGCGTATCACCTATGCGCTCGAAGCGGTGGGAATGACGGAGCACCGCCATCACACGCCCTATAAGCTCTCGGGCGGTCAGAAACAGCGCGTCGCCATCGCTTCCGTCCTCGCGATGAAGCCGAAGACCCTCGTGCTCGACGAGAGCACGGCGATGCTGGATCCGAAGGGCAGGCGCGAAGTCCTGAAAGTCGCGCATGCGCTCAACGAGCAGGGGATCACCGTGATCCTCATCACGCATTATATGGAGGAGACCGTCTCGGCGGACAGAGTCCTCGTCATGAGCGAAGGCTCCGTCGTGATGGACGGGACGCCCGCGGAAGTCTTCGGAGATCGGGACGCCGTGCGGCGTTATCATCTCGAGCTCCCCATCTCGGATTATCTCGCGGAGAAGCTCCGCGAAGCGGGATTCGACCTCCCGCAGAAGATCTACGACGAAAAGTCATTGGCGGAAGAAATATGTCGATCGAAGTAAAGAACGTTACTTACACTTATTCTCCCAAGACGCCTTACGCCGCTACGGCGCTGAAAGGCGTCACTCTTTGCATCGAAGAGGGGGAATACGTCGGCATCATCGGCAAGACGGGCAGCGGAAAGTCCACGTTCATTCAGCATCTGAATGCCCTCATCCGCTTGCAAAGCGGCGAGATCAAGGTCTATGATATCGATCTTTCGGCGAAGAAGCCGGATCTTAAAAGATTGCGCGGTACGGTGGGGATGGTGATGCAATATCCCGAGTATCAGCTCTTCGATGAAACCGTCGAAAAAGACGTTTCCTACGGCCCCAAAAATCTCGGTCTCGACGAAGCGGAGATCAAGGAGCGCGTAAGGGAGGCGATCACCCTTGTGGGACTGGATTACGAAGACATCCGCGATCGTTCTCCTTTCGAGCTTTCGGGGGGGCAGAAGCGGCGCGTCGCCATCGCGGGGGTCATCGCGATGAGACCGAAAGTCCTCGTCCTCGACGAGCCCATCGCGGGGCTGGATCCGAAAGGAAAACAGGAGATCCTCGCGCTTGTGAAAAAATTGAAAGAAAGTTTCTCCCCGACGGTCATCGTGGTTTCCCACGATATGGACAGCGTCGCGGAGAATTGCGATAAGATCGCGCTTTTTGCGGAAGGGGAGATCGCCCGTTTCGCATCGCCGCGCGAGATCTTTTACGACGACGAATTGCTTGCGAAAACGGAGCTGGACTGTCCCTCCGTCGTCAAAGTGTCTAAAGAGCTCTCCCGTCTCGGGATGAGCCTTCCCTCTATGCCCGTGACGAAAGCGGAGCTTATTGCGGCGCTTCGGGAAAGGAGGGCGAATGAATAATATCGTTTTCGGGCAGTATTACCCCTCAAATTCCCCTGTGCATAAGCTGGATCCGCGCGTAAAGCTTTTGATCGTCCTTTTTTACGTCGTGACGGTCTTTTTCGTCGTGGATTACGCGATGTACGGCGCGCTCTTCCTTTTCATCGTGGCGGTGGCGCTCATCTCCAAGATCCCGCTGCGCGTGCTTTTCCGCACGGTCAGAGCGGTGGTCATTTTGGTGCTCATCACCTCCGCCATCAATCTCTTTTTCACGAAAGGCGAGCAGCTGCTTTTCTCTTGGAAATTCATCTCGATCTATAAGGAGGGCGTCGAGCGCGCAATCAAGCTCGCTTTGCGTTTGATCCTTTTGATGCTCTTCCCGTCCATCCTCACGCTCACGACGACGCCGATGGAGCTTACGGACGCCATCGAGAGCTTGCTTGCTCCTTTGAAGGTCATCAAGGTCCCCGTCCATGCCATCGCCCTCATTATGAGCATCGCGCTTCGTATGATCCCCATCTTGATGGAAGAGACGAATAAGATCATTCTCGCGCAAAAGGCGCGCGGGGCGGATTTCGACACCGGCGGCGTGCTGAAAAAGGCGAAAGCGATGATTCCCGTCCTCGTTCCGCTTTTCGTGGGCGCTTTCAGGCGCGCGGACGAGCTTGCGCTCGCGATGGATGCGCGTTGCTACAGCTCGGTGGCAAAGCGCACGAAGTATAAAGTAATGAAACTCACCGTGGCGGATCTTGTCGCCGCATTGTTCTGTCTTTCGGTGTTCGCTCTGGTATTTTTGAATAAATACCTCTGGCATTTCGACGAGATGATCCTCTCGCTTTTCCATTGATATGAGAGTGCTTCTGCGTGTGGAATACAAGGGCGTCGGCTATTGCGGCTGGCAGCGTCAAAAGAATGGGCTTTCCGTGCAGGAAGTCCTTGCAAATGCCGTGCGGGAAGTGACGGGCAAGTCCGCCACGATGCATGGAAGCGGCAGAACGGACGCAAAGGTGCATGCGATGGGGCAAGCCGTACATTTCGACACCGACACCAAGATCCCTTTGGAAAAGCTGCCCATCGCTTTGAACGCGCATCTCCCCTCCGACGTGCGCGTGCTCTCTGCCGTTCGGGTGGAAGATTCTTTCAACGCGCGCTTCGACGCGCTCTCCAAGACATATCTTTATAAGCTGTATTGCGCTCCCGTCTCGAGTCCCTTGCGCGAGGGACTTTATGCCTACGTCCCGAAGAAGCCGAACGTAGCTTTGATGCGGCTTGCGGCGGAGAAGATCATCGGTGAGCATGATTTCAAATGCTTTCAGGCGGCGGGCGGCCATGTCAAGACCACGGTGAGGAGGATATCATCTTTCGAGATCGAAGAAAGAGGAGATGAGATCCTTTTCGAGGTCACGGGAAACGGCTTTTTATACAATATGGTGCGCATCATGGTGGGGACACTTTATTATGTCGGGATCGGCAAGCTTTCTCCCGAAGACGTCGAGGAGATCATCGCTTCCGGCGATCGCACGAAGGCGGGGAAGACCATGCCGCCCGAAGGACTTTATCTCAAGAAAGTCGTCTATCCTTTCGAGCTCGAGCGCGAGACAGAGGGAAAGGATGTCCAGCATAAATAAAAAGTAAGATATATCCGCCGAAAAAGGCGGAAGGGAGAAAAGAATATGAAGAAATTTTTCAAAGAGTTTAAGACCTTTATCAGCCGTGGAAACGTGATGGACCTCGCCGTGGGCATGATCGTCGGCGCGGCTTTCACCGCCATCATCACCGCCGTGGTGAACGGCATCTTGAAGCCGCTCATCAATCTGATCCCCATCGGGAAGACGGGCTTGCAGACCGTGCTCCGTAAAGCCGTGGAGGACGAAGCGGGAAATATTCTGACGGAAGCCTTGATCTTGGACTGGGGCGCCGTGATCTCCGCCGTGATCACTTTCCTTTTGACGGCGTTTGTCCTCTTCCTGATCATCAAGGCGTATAATAAAGCGCAGAGCGGGCTCGGCAAGATCAAGAAAGGGTTCGATACCTTGGAGAAAGCGGAGGTGAAAGCGCTTCGCAAAGAGGGCAAGACTTGGGCGGAGATCAGAGCGATCGACGCGGAACGGACTGCGACGAAGAAAGCTGCGGAAGAAGCCGCGGCGGCGGAAGCGGCGGCAGCAGCGGCGGTGAATCCCACCGACGAGATATTGAAAGAGATCCGCGATCTTTTGAAAGAGAAGAAATAAGCTTTTGATTTGAAGAAGGGCAGAAGGGCGTATCCCCCGCGCGGTGAGCACGCCCTTTTTTCGTAGGTTTGGCGTTTTTGCATTTTTCTTTGAAAAAACCTTGTTTTTCCGCGCTTAAAAACTTGACAGCGTTTTTCTCTTCTATTAAAATAATATAGCTTATGCGTGGAAAAAGACAAAATTAGCCCCTTTGGCTTGTTCTCGCGGCGCAAATATTATCGGAGGAATTTCCATGAAGACTTTTATGGCGAAGCCCGAACAGGTGGAGAGAAAGTGGTACATTGTGGACGCGACCGATCTGGTGCTCGGCCGTCTCGCAAGCAATGTCGCGGCAGTGCTCCGTGGCAAGAATAAGCCCATCTTCACTCCCAATGTGGATACGGGTGATTATGTGATCATTATCAATTGCGATAAGGTAAGACTCACCGGCAAGAAGCTGGAGCAGAAGTATTACCGTTATCATACCGGCTATATCGGCGGTTTGAAGGAAGTGCAGTATAAGCAGCTTATGGCGAAGAAGCCCGTTTTGGCGGTGGAGCTCGCGGTGAAAGGCATGCTTCCGAAGAATTCGATCGGTAGAAAGATGTTCAAGAAGCTCAAGGCGTATGCCGGCAGCGAACATCCGCATGCAGCGCAGCAGCCCATTGAGCTGAAGTTCTAAGTGAGGTGAGAATATGGCAGCGAAGAAAGCATTGAAGAAGAAATTGCAATACTGGGGTACCGGCCGCAGAAAGAAGGCGATCGCGAGAGTGCGCCTTATCCCCTCCGGCACGGGCGCCATCACGATCAATAAGCGTACGATCGACGAATATTTCGGCGGACTCGAAGTGATGAAGCTCGTCGTTCGTCAGCCCCTTGAGCTCACCGAGACCGCGGCGAAGTACGACATCGCGGTGAATGTCATCGGCGGCGGTCCCAGCGGACAGGCGGGTGCGATCCGTCACGGCATCGCTCGCGCGCTCGTCATCGCCGAGCCCGAGCTTAAGCCCCAGATCAAGGCGGCAGGTTTCCTGACCCGCGATCCGAGAATGAAGGAGAGAAAGAAGTACGGTCTTAAGAAGGCTCGTAAGGCTCCGCAGTTCAGCAAGCGTTAATCCGCTTTTTCGGGAAAAGAAGAAAGAAGCCCATGGCATTCGCCGTGGGCTTTTTATATGGACGCGAAGGCATAAAATCATTCGAAATGAGGCGCGTTCGATGTCAAACGTTTGTAAAGGAAAAAGAGGATATGATATAGTAATAAAGCAGTACTTTTTAAGAGAGGCTTTCTTGATGTTTACGAGTGAAATACGTTCGGATAAGGGATATGGAAATAAGAATGGCGAAAGATCGGTCTTTAAGAAAATCATCGCGGCGCTTTCCGTTTTCGTGGTGACTGCGCTTTCCTTGGCGTGCTTTTCTTCTTGTAAAAAGGAAAAATACGTTTATGATTTGTCGATGAAAACGGATGCTTTCAAAATCCTGCAATTGACGGATTTGCATTTTATAAATTCGCAAATCACGGGCGATGGCAGCGTAAAAGGAGATTACACTTTGCGCGACGAATGGGTGCAGACCGCAGTCACGGAGATCGTCGAAAAAGCCGATCCCGATATGATCGTCGTGACGGGAGACATCGTCTTTACCACCTCCACCATTAAGAGCATTACGGGCACAAACGATAACTATGAAGCCTTCAAAAAAGCAGCTCGATTTATCGACGGTTTCGGGATCCCTTGGGCGTTTGTATTCGGAAATCATGACGAAGAGGGAAGCCTTTTGCAGTCCACGGGATCAAAAGAGAAGACCAAGAAAGTCCTCGGCGAATATTTGATGTCGAAAGAGATCCGAAATTGCCTTTTCTCAGGGGGACCGGAAGAGATAAACGGATATGGAAATTACGTCATCAACGTGCGAAATAAGGATAAAAGCGTCCATACCTCTCTTGTCTTTTTTGACAGCGGTTCTTGCCTCACGGTATATGACGAAAGCAAGAAAAGGTACGTTACCGGCATGTGGAATTACGAATACGTCCATGACGACCAATTGGATTGGTATGAAGAAACGTTGCAAAGTATCTTCAAGAAAGAAGGAAAAACGGTGCCCTCCATCGTCTTTCAGCACATACCGCTTCCTGTCTATCAAACGGCGCTTGATGCTTATATGAAAGCGCTGGAGGAAAAGGGAGAGGCTTGGAAAGCGACGATCAACGCGAATTGGGAATACGGAAGAGAGTATACGCTGGATACCGAGATCGGTCCGGTCACTTATTACGGCGGCGTTTGCAACAAGGAAGATCAAGAGGTTTGCCATTCCTTCGTCGGTAGGTTCGGCGGCGTAGAGTTTGACGGCGGGCATGAATTTGAACGCATCTTGGCGCTCGGAAGCACGAAGCATGTCTTTTGCGGGCACGATCATCGAAACACCTTTTCTTTCTCCTATCAGGGCGTGCGTTTGACGTATGGAATGAGCGTCGATTACAGTGCGGTCGGGCTCGTTTCCTTCTATCCGAATCAAAATATTTATGATGAGACCGAGCAACGAGGCGGCACGTTGATCACGCTGAAAAAGGATGGGGATACGGAGGTGAGCCAAGTCCCCTTTACGCGAAACCTTTACCGTGAAACGCTTGCGGCGAGAAATGCGGAAGAATAGGAAGAAGCCCATGGCATTCGCCGTGGGCTTTTTATATGTTTGACGGGTGTAATACCTGCCGATATTTCGGGGCCCCCGCCTTCTTGCAAGCGTCTTTGGTAAGGACTCGGGCAAAGAAAAAAGCACCCCCTGAGAGAGTGCTTATCTTGGAGCTGCTAACCGGAGTTGAACTGGTGACCTCGTCCGCGTCGCATTTTTATTCGTTGGATAGGGCGGTGCTTCACTTCGTCCTATCGGTGACTTCTAAAATGCTCCTTCTCCCCAAGATATCTGCCGATATCTCGGGGGCCCCGCCTTCTTGCAAGCGTCTTTGGTAAGGACTCGGGCAAAGAAAAAAGCACCCTCTGAGAGAGTGCTTGTCTTGGAGCTGCTAACCAGACTTGAACTGGTGACCTCGTCCTTACCAAGGATGTAGTCTAAAATCGAGGGAATGTGCTCTCGCTTTTACCCCTCTGAAAATCTCCCTATTTTCAGGAAGTTTTTTCTACCATTTTTGCCTTAAAAATCGATTGGCTATTACGGGACGCGAGCGATGTTCATTCGATTGATGAAGGAGAACGGCTTGGAGAAGTACAACTTCCATTTCCACACCCTCCGACATACATACGGCACGATGCTCTTCGAGATGCAGGAGAACCCAAAGATCATTCAAATGCTGATGGGACACAGGAACGTCACCACGACGATCCAAACCTACAACAGCGTGGACAGGAGTTTCTTTAAGCGAGCGACGGACAAACTGGAACAACAGTTTAAGAAGTTCTGACCAACAACAAAGCAAGTGCGGTTTCCCTTAGCGGGAGACCGCACTTTTCCTTTTTCCGAACCCCCATAGCAGTATAGCAGGATCGGAAGCGGATCAAGCAAAACCGGAGAGAATCAAACTCCTTGACTTATCAAATACAATATGCTATTATCAACCTACCGAAGCAGTGGGCGAATGAATCCACGCAACTCGATCATTTGGCGAACACGCGAATCGGAAACGTTGAGATGGAAAAGACGGAAATCACATTGGAAGAACTATCACGCCTTGCCGCAGACGACCTGGTTTTGGTCGATCTGCGAGACGCCGTATCCTATGAATACGGTCATATCCCCGGCGCCGTCAACATTCCGAAAGAAGCGATAGGCGAAGCCAAGCTCCCGAAGGATAAAACAATATGCCTTTATTGCCGTAATGGTATCATCAGTCTTTCTTTGGCAGAAGAAATGCGAGAATCCGGCTTTCCGGCAGTCAGCCTTGCGGGAGGCTATTTTGCGTGGTTGCGCGTCCATATCAACGAAATCGATACGACGGAAAGCGTAAAGAAAATCGAAGAGAGCATAACCAAAAAATTTCATCAGGATCTCTTCTCTCCTTTCACAAAAGCGATAAACGAGTATTCCCTACTGAAAGAAGGAGACAAAGTCGCGGTATGCATTTCGGGCGGCAAGGATTCGATGCTGATGGCAAAACTGTTCCAACAGTTACATCGCCATACAAAGTTCCCGTTTGAACTCGTCTTCCTCGTTATGGATCCCGGTTACAGTCCGGAGAACAGAGAGGTCATCGAACGAAACGCCAAGATACTGGGTATACCGATCACCGTTTTCGATACGAACATTTTTGAAAACGTATTTACGATCGAGAAATCCCCTTGCTACATTTGCGCTCGAATGCGGCGCGGATATTTGTACAGCAAAGCGAAGGAACTCGGGTGCAATAAAATCGCGCTTGGGCACCATTACGACGACGTCATAGAAACCATTGTGATGGGTATGCTGTACGGCGCTCAAATGCAAACGATGATGCCGAAGGTCAAAAGCGCCAATTTCGAAGGGATGGAATTGATCCGTCCCATGTATCTCATTCGAGAAGAGGCTATCAAACGGTGGCGTGATTATAACAATCTGCGCTTTATCCAATGCGCTTGTAAGTTTACCGACTATTGCACTTCCGACGGATGCAAAACATCCAATACGGGCTCCAAGAGAAAGAAGGTAAAAGAGTTGATCGCAATGCTCGCACAAGAAGATCCGCAAGTGGAACAAAATATTTTCCGCAGTGTAGAGAACGTCAATTTATCCACCGTCATTGCTTATAAAGACAAAGACGGCGAAAAGCATCGTTTTGATGACGAATGGTGAGGGGGGAAATGGACTCTAAAAAAGTTTTTATTGAATTTGAAGAAGATGAAAAAGCAGCGTCTCCGGAGATCTATGAACTGAACATCGTCAGCGGTGGGTGTCGGTTGTACGGATATCTTCTCACGCCGGACAAACGGATAAAAAAACCATATCCTACGGTAATCTTATCGCACGGCTTTCCCGGATATACCACAAACAATGATTTGGAACTCGCGCTGATGCGGGCAGGATGCGTCGTGATCCATATGAATCACAGAGGCGCCTGGGGCAGCGAAGGAAATTACCTCTTCACCAACCTCAAAGATGATCTTATCGCCATTGCGAAATGGGCTCACAATCCCGCAATCGCCGATCAGTATGACATCGACACGGATAATATTTTCCTCGTCGGACACAGTATGGGCGGTCAGTCCGTATTAAACGCGGCGAAAGAACTCCCCTTCCTTCGCGGCGTGGTGGCGCTTGCCGCCTACGATATCGGTGCGGCGTTTCGCTATCGCATGGAAAAAGAACTGTTTTTGATGATCGAAACAGAAGGACAGTGCCTCAAAATGGGTTCGGCTTCCGAAGTGTATGAAAACGCTTTGAATCATCAGGAAGAGCTTAGCATTCTTAATCATTATGAGAAACTTCTTGATCATCGTATCTTGTTTGTGGAAGCAGAGCAGGATGCGGTCGCTCCTTCGGATAAGATGATGCGCCCGCTCTTTGAAAAGTTGAAGAAAGAGTCTGCTTGCGTCACGTATCAAACGATCGTCAGCAATCATAGCTTCATCGGACAGAGAATGAAGCTGACGAAAACAGTTGCGGAGTGGATCGAAATCAATTGCTTGAAACGATGAAGGAACTGTCGCTATGTTAAATCAGTATTCGAGAACGGAACTTCTGTTTGGGAAGGAAGCTATGGAAAAGTTATGGCGATCGCGCGTTGCCGTATTCGGGATCGGTGGCGTCGGCGGATATGCGGTGGAAGCGCTTGCGCGTTCGGGCATCGGCGCGCTTGATTTGATCGATGACGATAGGGTTTGCCTTACCAACATCAATCGTCAGATATACGCCACGAGAAAGACGGTCGGCAAGCACAAAGTTGACATTGCCGCCGAGCGCATTGCGGAGATCAACCCCGCGATCACGGTGAAAACGTATAAAACGTTTTATACGCCCAAAACTACGGAGCAATTCGATTTCAAACAGTATGATTATATCATCGACGCGATCGACACGGTGACGGGTAAAATCGAACTTGTTTTGCAAGCGCAAAAATCAGGCGTCCCCATCATCAGTTCTATGGGCGCGGGCAACAAACTCGATCCGACCGCTTTTGAAGTCGCCGACGTT
>JAGCXI010000057.1 GCA_017961365.1 Clostridia bacterium | reverse complement strand
CGGCGGATCCGATGCTGACGCATCCGCTACTAACGTAGCTGAATCCCGTATGGAACACCTCTGGAGCGGGAGACGGGATGCCCGAGTTCCCTCGGGGACCTTCGCTTCGCTCCGGTGCGGTCCCACGGCGGATCCGATGCTGACGCATCCGCTACTAACGTAGCTGAATCCCGTATGGAACACCTCTGGAGCGGGAGACGGGATTCGGACCCGCGACATTTGCCTTGGCAAGGCAACGCTCTACCACTGAGCCACTCCCGCGCGTAAGTGCTATATTACTATACCAAATACAAGTCGGTTTTGCAACCGTTTTTCAATAAAAAATTCACTCTGCGGCTAAAATATAGAAGGAGTGAGGCTGTCCGCCCTTATAAAGGATCACCTCAAGATCGGGATAGCTCTCCTTTAAGCTATCGGCCAATTTCGTGCTCTCCTCTTCCGTCACGCCTTCGCCCGAATACAGGGTTAAAACATCCATTTTGCTTACCCCCATTTCTTCCGCCAATGCAAATACAACACTCTCGGGGTCTTGCCCTTTCGCAAGGATCGATTTATCAGACACGCCGATAATATCTCCCTCTTTTACGCTGATCCCGTCCATTCTCGCATTTCGGACCGCAGTGGTGACTTGCGCGCATTTTAATGCGGAAAATGCGGCGGTCATATTCTCCGCATTTTCCTCGAGCGTGCTTTGAGGGTCGAAAGCGATCGACGCGGCGATCCCCGCAGCGACGTTTTCCGTCGGGAGAACGATGCCGTTTCGTTCGACGATCTCCATCGCCTTCTGGGCTGCAAGGATGATATTCTTATTATTCGGAAGGACGATCACGCTATCCGCATTTACTCGATTGATCGCGGAAAGGATCTCATTTACGCTCGGATTCATCGTCTGACCGCCTTCGACGATCACGTCCGCCGAAAGCTCCTTAAATATGGACTTGATCCCGCCTCCCGCGCATACGCTGACGATTCCGATCGGTTTTTTATTCTTCTCCAACTCAGCTTTGATCTTTCGATTCTGCTCGAGCATATTCTCGATCTTGACTTGATCGAGTTCTCCGAGCTCCAAAGCGAATTGCAATGCCTTCCCCGGATCGTTTGTATGCACGTGGACTTTCACAAGGCGAAGATCTCCGATACAGATCAAGCTGTTTCCGATATGAGAAAGCTTGTCCCTAAGCTTGTCAATGTCCGATTCCGTGGCGCGAGGGCGAATGTTTTTGACAAAAAATTCCGTGCAATAAGCAAATTCGATATTTTCAAGATCATGTACGTCGGCAGCGAAGCTCTCTTCTTTCTCTTTTGCATTCTCTCCTGCGGAAACCGTTGGGATGTCGCGCCCTTCTATGACCATTAAGAAGGCTTCGAATACGCGCATCAATCCCATGCCGCCTGCATCCACGACCCCCGCCTTCTTTAAAATCGGAAGCATATTCGGCGTCTCTTGAAGAATCGAATTCCCTTTTTCATTCAATTTTCGAAGCATAGACGGGTAGTCCGCATTCCTGCCGGCAGAAGCGCCTTCCGATGTCTCCGCGATCACGCGGATCACCGTTAAAATCGTCCCTTCTTTAGGCTTGTTGACCGCACTGTACGCCACTTTTGCTCCCTGCAAGAGCGCATCGGAAAAATCCTTCGTCGTGAGAAGTCCTTCCACGCCGGAAACAACATCCGCAAAGCCTTTGAATATCTGCGAAAGAATGACGCCGCTATTTCCTCTTGCTCCGCGCAGCGATCCGACAGACAATGCCGAAGCAAAGGACGACCAATTCAGATCATTTTCCTCGATCGACGCAAGCTCTTTCACCGCATTCGACGCCGTAGCGAACATATTCGTTCCGGTGTCTCCGTCGGGGACGGGAAAAACATTATGCGCGTTGATCTCTTCTTCGTGCGCCGCAAGATTTCGGCAAGCGCCGACAAACATCTCTCGAAGCATTTTTACGTCAATGGCCTTTATCATACACTTTTATTCCTTCGTCCCGACAACATTCACTTTCACATCGATAACGCGCATCCCCGTGAATGACTCCACGGAATACGAAACGACGGAACGAAGGGACTCCGTCACCGCGTCTGGTTGCACGCCCTCTTTCAAGCATGCCCATATTTCGATAAATATTTTATTATCGAGTGTCTTTACACGTATTCCGACCGCATGCTTGTTCTTTCCGAAAAACGAGGTGATGGATTTTCTAAAACCCTTCGACACGAGCTCCGCCACGCCGTAACACTCCGATGCCGCATGATAAGCGCACATCGCCACAGCCTCGTCCGAGACCGTGATCTTCCCGTATTTATTGGAAGTCGTTACCGCCATACACCTCTCCGCATCTATAAAATTTATAGCTATATGATACTATTATTATAGCCTCTTTGCAAGTAATTTTCAAAATTACATAAAAACGGTTGCCAAGTAAAAAAAATCGTGTTATATTGATTAAGTTATGTTCCGACGCAAGTCGTCGGACGCATGGATGAGATACACGTTACGGGAGGTAATAGAGATATGTCGAGAGTTTGCAGCGTTTGCGGTAAAGGAAAAATGAGCGGAAATACCGTCAGCCACAGTAATCGTAAAGCCCCGACTCATTGGAACGCGAATATCCAGAAAGTTTCCGTCGTCGACGAGAAGGGTACCGTTTCCAAAAAGTACGTATGCACGAGATGCTTGAGAAGCGGCGCAGTGCAGAGAAAGGCGAACTGATTTATAAGATACATTCAAAGATTTCCTCGCTTTTGCGAGGATTTTTTTTAGCGAAAAGAAGTCGGCGCAATGCCGACTTCTTCTTTCCTTCCTGTTTTTGATCTTACGAGCAAAACCTCACATTCTCCTTCTCTTCTTTTATTTATTCTTGGAGCAAAAGAATCTCAAAATCACCTTCACGAAAAACGGCGGATTAAAGCAATAGATTTTCAAGGCGGCACCTCCTATCTGTAATAATGAACGATCAGTGCGCTTCCCTCTTTAAGAACGATGTATACGCTATTCTCCATACAAACATTTGAAAGACCGAGAGTATCGCTTTTTGTGAGGACTGCACCGTCAGCCGGGTATTTAAGCCCTTTCGCTTTCATTATATGCGTCCGATCCGAAAAAGGTACTATCGAGAGAGTATCCCCTTCTTTGACGTCGAGCAAAAGCTTCCCCTGCGTATAATAAACGTCGAAATCGTCCCCTCGCAAAACAGCTTTAACGCCTAACGAATCGGCAAGTTTCAAAAGATGGAGATTGTACAAAGTGTGATCGATCCTGCCACCCACGCCGCCGTAAATGTCGATCGAAGAATGATTCCGCAATGCGGCTTGGCGCACGGCGAGTTCACCGTCCGAAAAGTCCTTTTCATTCGGAACGCGATATACCGATACATTTTCCGGCTCGTACCCGAGACTATCCATATCCCCGACAAGGAGATCCGGTTTTATGCCGAGCGCAAGCGCCCGTTTATAGCCTGCGTCCGCGCAGATCACAAAATCCGCGCCGCGATAACGCGTAAAAGGCTGAGATAAAATGATCGCCGCTTTCTTCATCCGCGCATGACCGAAATGGCTTTTGCTTTATCAGCCGCCTTAAATGTGGCGCTACCCGCGACAAGCACGGTGATTCCGAGCGCACGAAATCTCGCCGCATTCTGCTCGGTTACGCCGCCGTCGAGCTCCAAAAGGATATTCCTTCCGCTTTTTTTGATCTCTTCCGCGAAGAGGGCGATATTATCGGAGACGCTCTCGATATAGGACTGCCCTCCGAACCCGGGAAAGACGCCCATCAAGACGATCATGTCTACGATATCCAAATAATCTTTTACGAGAGAAATGTCTTTGTCCGGATTTACGACAAGTCCGCATTTCTTCCCTTTCGCCTTGATCGCTTCAAGCGCGGCGCGAGGATCTTTGCTCGCTTCGGGATGGAATGTCACGATATCCGCCCCCGCATCACAAAAACGCTCGACGTATTTTTCCGGCTCCACGATCATAAGATGGACGTCCAAAGGAAGCGTCGTATAAGGACGGATCGCCTTGACCATCGGCATACCGAAAGTGATATTCGGCACGAATACGCCGTCCATGACATCGCAATGCACGAGATCCGCGCCCCATTTCTCGACATTGGATACCGTCTCCCCCATCTTGGCGAAGTCTCCCGACAAGATCGACGGTGCGATCATACATTTATTCATAGCAATACCCTCCTATTCTTCTGTCTTTTTCTCTGCGATATATTTCGCCCGCAGCTGTCCGCAGGCGCCGTCGATATCCGTCCCCATGCTGCGCCGTACCGTCGCGGAAAGACCGCCTTTTTCCAGCAAAGAAACGAATCGATAGGCGTCTTTCCTCGACGTCCCTTGAAGTCCTCTTTCTTGCACGTAATTCAAGACGATGACGTTCACGATACAAGGAAAGCCTTTCAGCTTTTTGATAAGCAACGCGGCGTCCTCCTCCGTATCATTTTCTCCTTTAATGAGAGAATACTCGAAAACGACGCGTCTCTTTGTCTTCTCGAAATATCGTCTCGCCGCATCAACGATACGATCCACACCGTACTTCCGATTCACAGGCATCAAACGGGAACGCACCTCGTCTCGCGGCGAATGCAATGAGAAGGTCATCGTGATGGGGATATCTTCGCCGAGAAAACGATCGAAAGCGTCGATCAAGCCGCATGTCGAAAGCGAGATATTGCGATAACTGATATTCAATCCTTCTTCCGAATTCACGAGGCGAAGGAATTTCATCACGTTATCATAATTGTCAAAAGGCTCTCCGCTTCCCATAAGGACGATATTCGTTATCTTTCTGCTCTTCAGATCGCCACCGTCGAAAAGGTTTGCCGCGATGACCTCTCCGAGGATTTCCCCCGCCGAGAGATTTCGCTTCAATCCGTTGAGTCCCGACGCGCAAAAAGCGCAGTTCATTCGGCATCCCACCTGCGTGGAAACGCATAAAGTGTTTCCGTATTTATAGCGCATAAGAACGCCTTCTATCACGTTTCCGTCGCCGAGTGAATAAAGAAATTTCACCGTATCGTCGATCTTTGAAGTATAATGCTCGATGATGCGCACGCCGGTCGCTTCATAGCCCTCTTTGAGAATCCGATCTTTTAATGCGGAAGAGATGTTCGACATCTCGGCGATCTCTTTTCCCGCGTGAACGTTGCGATAGATTTGCTCCGCGCGAAAAGAACGCTCGCCGAAAAGCGTCATCAGCTCTTTCAATTCGGACAAAGTCAGATCCGCAAGCAATTTCATTTTTTCTCCAATACGGCGTAATAATACCCCTCGCCGCCCGATGTGTCCGTTCTCATACTTTTTTCCCGCGCCAAGCGCATTTCGGGATGAGAAAGAAGGAAGTCTTTGACCATTTCTTCATTTTCAGAAGGAAGATCAGAGCAAGTGGAATACACGAGCGTTCCGCCCTCTTTCATGTACTTCGAAGCATTCTCCAGCAAAGCTTTCTGCGTGCGGATGATCTCGTCGAGATCTGCTTCCGCCCGATGAAGGATCACGTCGGGATTCGAAGCGAGCGTCCCGAGCCCGGAACAAGGCGCGTCCAAAAGGACGACAGAAAATCGCTCTTTCAAAGAGGGGTCGTATATCGTATGATCCGCGACTCGAAGCTCGATATTTCTCACTTTCATCCTCTCCGCATAAGCGCGAATAAGCTCCACCCTATGCGGGTGAAGATCGCAAGCAATGATCCTTCCCTCCGTTCGCTCGGCGAGATACACCGCTTTCCCGCCCGGCGCAGCGCACATATCAAGGATGTCTCCTTTCACCTCCGGAACAGCGTCGCATATTTCAAGGCTTCCGAGGGACATGACCGTCGCCTTTCCCTCTCCGAATAGGGAAGCCAAACGTCCGACTTTCGAAAGCAAGAAGCCATAAGGCGTCTCGACGAATTCGATCGCATTCTCTTCCAAGTAACGACGAAGCGCATCTTTGCCGAAAGCCCTCGAGGGACGAACGTGCGTTTTTACGCTCCCTTTCGTAGAAAGGATCTCAAGCGCCTTTTCTTTTCCGCATTCGCCAATATACCGCTTCACCAGCCAAATCGGGCGGTTCGAATCCACGGAAAGCCGCTCGATCGCATCGGTCGGCAAAATGTCTTTTCCGCTTTCCGCGTACCGACGAAGCACTGCGTTTATAAACCCGGCAAGCTGCGCCTTCCCGGCATTTTTCGCCGTCCGAACGATCTCATTCACCGCCACCTGATTCGGGATATCGTCCATAAAATCGATGAGATACATTCCCATCTTCAATAGGATCGCCACTGCGGTCTTCGGAGATTTTTCCGAAAGCTTCCCGAGCCTATATTCGTAAAGATAATGATGCTCTATCGTCCCATAGACAAGACGCAATGCGGCAGGGCAAGCGGAAAGCGAATGCGCTTTCACAGCTTCTCCGACATAGCTTCCGCGAATATAGACGTCGCAAAGGGCGCGATAGGCTTCCGTGACTCCCTTCATTCGATGCTCTTATCCAATATCTCTTTATGACCAAGCAGATATTCACCGGCGGTCATCACTCTTTTTCCTTCCGCCTGCACGTCCGAAACGGCGATCGCCCCGCCTTGAAGATTCAAGCAAAGCATTCCGCCCTCTTCGTAAAACGTTCCGACCTCTCCTTTTTGCGTCGCCTCTTTCGCATTATACAAGCGCAACCTTTCCCCACCGATCATGACAAACGCCACCGGCCAAGGATCATAAGCGCGCACTTTGCGAAGCGCCGTCAGCGCGTCCGTTTCTCGCGTGATCAACGCGTCGGATTTCGATATCATTTTACAGAAAGTCGCTTGACTATGGTCTTGAGGCGCATAAGAAATCTTGCCTTTTTCCAAAAGATCGATCGCTTCGATGATCGCCTCCGCACCGAGATCTGCGATCTTATCAAAAAGCGTACCCGCGGTATCCGCCGCCTCGATCTTAATCTCTTTTTTCAGGATAATATCTCCGCTGTCCACGGCAAGCGCCGTGCGCATGATCGTAACCCCCGTTACCTCGTCCCCATTCAATAAACATTGTTGGATCGGACTGGATCCGCGATATTTCGGGAGCAACGAACCGTGCACGTTAAACGTCCCGTATTTCGGAATATCAAGGATCTCTTGCGAAATGATCTGTCCGAAAGCCGCCGTCACCATAAGATCGGGTGCAAGGCCCTTGATCAAAGAAACGCCTTCTTTGCGGAGAGACGCAAATTGATAAACGGGAAGACCCATGGCTTCCGCTTCCACCTTGACGGGCGGAGGGGTCATCACCCGACGATTTCCGGGCTTATCAGGCTGCGTGATGACCGCGACGATCTCATGATGCGTCGCGCGTATCGCACGAAGTGACGGCAATGCAAAATCGGGAGTTCCCAAGAATACGATCCTCATTTCTTCTTTTCCTTATTTCTTGCTCTTGACTTCTTTGTCATAAAAGAGGACGCCGCTGAGATGATCGATCTCATGCGAAGCGACCACGGCATTGAAGTCCTCAAAATCGCGGGTGATCTCCTCTCCGTTGCGATCTTGAAAGCGCACGGTGATCCGAGCGGGTCTCAACACTTCGCAACGTTTCCCGGGGACGGAAAGACATCCTTCCGTGCCGATCTGCTTCCCGCTCTTTTTTAAGATGACGGGATTGATCATCTCGAGGATCTCCCCTTCCTCCCCTTCCGGGGCTGCCAATTCGCAAATAACAGCTTGACGCAAAATGCCGACCTGCGGCGCGGCGATCCCTACGCCGTCCGCCATACGCATCGTCTCGAGCATATCGTCGAGCAAGGCATGGAGTTTCCCGTCGAATTTATCTACGGGACGAGACTTCTTTCTCAGCAAAGGTTCTCCGTCTTTCACTATATCTCTGATCGCCATATCTATCTCCTTCAGTTCATATTCTGCGGATTAATCTCCACGAATACCGAAGCATTCTTCTTTTCTTCCGCATTCACGATGTCATAGACCGCCGTAAGCGTTTCTTGCTCTTCCTTTCTCGTCAATCGCATCAAAATTTGATAACGATATTTATTCTCGATGCGCTTCACGGGAGATTTCATTCCCGTTACGGACACAAAGCGCTCCGGATGCTCTTTTTGATAGCTTCTCACCTTTGCAAGCATCGACTTCGTAAGCTCGAGCGCTCTTTCTTCCGACTCACTCACGACGAGAACGCGAACGATCTTTGTGAAAGGCGGGAAATTCGTGACTTCGCGAATGTTGATCTCTTTCCTGTAAAAGCCGAGATAATCATTCTCTTTTGCAAAAGAAAAGATATAATGCCTCGGCGAATAGGTTTGCAAGATGACGATCCCTTCTTTATCCGCGCGTCCCGCCCTGCCGCTCATTTGCGTGACGAGCTGATACGTGCGTTCCGCGCTGTGATAATCCTCATAATAAAGGCTCATATCCGCATCGAGGATCCCAACGAGGGTCACATTAGGAAAATCATGTCCTTTCACGATCATCTGCGTGCCGACGAGGATATCCGCTTCCCCCATACGGAAAGCGCTCAATATCTCATCATAGCTCCCTTTCTTTCGCGTCGTGTCCTTGTCCATTCGAATGAGGACGGCGGAAGGAAATCTCGCTTGAAGTTCTTCCACGATGCGCTCCGTTCCCACTCTGCCGAAACGCATCTCCTTTTCCCCGCAATCGGGGCATCTGTCCGGCACGATATACGGTCTTCCGCAGTAATGACATTTCAGAAGATTGTCCTGCTTATGCCAAGTAAGGGAAACGTCGCAGTCGTCGCATTTCATCACCTTTCCGCATTTACGGCAGATCATAAAGGAAGCGAAACCACGTCGATTCAGGAAGATCATACTTTGATTTCCGCTTTCGAGCGTCACACCGATCGCTTCAAGAAGCCGCGCGGACAAGATGCCGTTATTCCCGTTTCTGATCTCGGCACACATATCCACGATCTCGATCTTGGGCATCTTGGTCCCATTGATACGATGCTTCAACGTGATGACGCCCATCTTCCCTTCCGACGCGCTCTTAAAGGTGTCAAGAGAAGGGGTCGCGCTGCCAAGAACGAGCTTTGCGCCGTTATACGCGCGGCGGAACTCCGCCACTTCCGAGGTCACGTAACGAGGATTATTCTCGCTGACGTAACTGCTATCATGCTCTTCGTCGATGATGATGATCCCTACATTTTTGATCGGCGCGAACACCGCCGAGCGAGCGCCCACTGCGATGACCGCATCCCCACGCAGGAGACGAAGCCATTCGTCATAACGCTCCCCATCGGACAGCCCGCTATGCAAAACGGCGACCTTATCTCCGAACCTTGCGCGAAAGCGCCCCATCATCTGCGGCGTCAAGGATATCTCGGGCACAAGCATGATCGCCGTCTTACCTGCCGAGATGACTTCGCCGATACAAGCAAGATAGATCTCGGTCTTTCCGCTGCCCGTAACGCCGAAAAGCAGGTTCGTATCCTTTTTCCCGCGCATGATCTCATCCACAGCCGCTTGCTGCTCGTCACTTAAAGTAACGACCTTGTCCGGCATGGCACCGACATGCGGTCTGCGCCGCTTCGTAAGTTCTTCGACTTTGACAAGCCCCTTTTCCGCCAATGCGGAAACCGCCGAGAAACCGAATTCTTCCCCAAGCACAGCCGCCCATTCTCCGCCTTCCGAAAGACGGGAAAGAACGCCTCTTTGATTCACGGCATTTGCTTTTAATTTCGAGATCGCCTCCTCATACGAGACGCCCTCCGCCAGCGTAACGAACTGCCTCTTCACTTCGCGCACGCGCCCACCGCGCATCATCGCGGGAATAAAGAGGCGCAATACGTCCACGAGTCTGAGATTATTCTCTCGACTCATCTTCCATAAAAGATCGATCATCTCGGGAAGTACAGGCGTGAAATCATCCAGCTTCGCCGAGATCTCTTTCATCGGATGAGAGCAATCCGTAGATTCTTTTATATCAACAATAAAGCCCTCCGTCTTTTGTCTGCCGAAGGGCACTTTCACCCGATCGCCCACGTGCAAGTCGAGGGACTCCGGAATGATATAATCAAACACTTTATCAACGTCGGACGTGGATATGTCTACGATGACGCGTGCGATCATAATCTCAATAAAGCGTCGAGGATCTTGTCCGCGACTTCGATCTTCGGCAGAACTTCGAGCGCTTCCGTCCGCCCTTCCTTATCAATGATCGTCACGATATTCGTATCGCAATGAAAGCCTGCGCCTTCCTTCGTCACGTCATTTGCCACGACGAGATCCGCATTCTTTTTGCGAAGCTTCTCCTTCGCATTCTCCAAAAGGTTTTCCGTCTCCGCGCTGAAGATGGCGAGCTTTGCTTTGTCTTTTTTCTTCCCCACAGCCAAAGCGATATCCCTCGTCTTTTTCAAAGCAAGCGTAAGCTCGGGGGACTTCACTTTATTCTCGAATTTCTTTACGGGCGTATAATCCGCGGGCGCCGCCGCCATCACGACATAATCCGCTCCGTCAAGATTTGCCAACACCGCTTCGTACATATCTTCCGTGGAGCTTACATTCACCACCTTCGACACATTATCGGAAGGACTGACGGACATCTTTCCGCATACGAGGGTGACCTCCGCGCCTCGATCCGCGAAACGTTCCGCGACCGCGACGCCCATTTTCCCACTGCTGTGATTGGATAAATACCGCACGCCGTCGATATCCTCCACCGTGGCGCCTGCGGTAACGAGCGCTTTCTTCCCCGCAAAATCAAGGGACAAAGCGAAGATCTCTTTCACTTTCTCCACGATATCGTCCGGCTCGATCATCTTCCCGACGCCGATATCGCCGCAAGCGAGTCTGCCCGAAACCGGGGAAAGGATGATGGCTCCGCTTTCTTTCACGGAAGCCAGATTGCGCTGAAAGACCTCGTCCTCATACATCTGCGTATTCATCGCGGGGCAAATGATCTTCGGCGCTTTGGAGGCAAGGTACGTCGTCGTCAACATATCGTCGCAGATCCCATTCGCGATCTTTCCGATGAAATTCGCCGTTGCGGGCGCAACGATCACGAGCTCCGAGCTTTTGGCAAGAGAGACATGCTCCACTTCCCATTCTCGATCTCTGACGAACATATTCGTGATCACGGGATTCTTGGAAAGCGACTCAAAAGTAAGAGGAGTCACGAACGCCTTTGCATGCTCTGTCATAAGCACGTGCACGTCGCAACCGATCTTCATAAGCGCGCTGACCAAGTACGCAGACTTATAGGCGGCGATGCCGCCCGTAACGCCGACCAAGACCTTTTTCTTCATTCTTATTCTTTTACGATCACGATTTTCCCTTCGTAGATCTCTTTCGCCGCAACGGAAATGGGCTTCTGCTTCGTCGCGACAAGCATATCGTTTTCTTGTTGCAAAAGCTGTCTCGCGCGCTTCGCCACGCCGCATACGAGCATATAGCGGCAATCCGTCTTTTTAATGAGCTTATCAATAGGTGGATCGATCATCATAGTGTTATTTCCTCCCAAAATAGTTTTCTTTTATTTCTTCGCCGTTTCCTTTCAAACCTTCGGCGATGATAATGCTTCTTATCTTCTCCACAGCCTCCGCGAGATCGTCATTCACGACGAAATACTCATACCCGGCGGACTGATCGAATTCTTCCTCCACTTGCGCTTGACGAACGGCGATCTGTTCTTCCGTCTCGCTTCCGCGTCCGACGATACGGCTTGTCAGATCCTCCAAAGACGGCGGGAGAATAAAGATGAGAACGCTTTCCGGAATGCGTTTTTTTACGGCGTGTCCGCCCACCATCTCGATCTCGAGGATGACGTTTTTCCCGGTCTGCAAGACGCGCTCCACTTCCGAATACAAAGTCCCGTAACGATGCGTAAACTTATCGACGGTCTCCAAGAACATTCCCTTTTCGAGCATCTCGTCAAACTCACGATCGGAACGGAAATAATAATGCACGCCGTCTTTCTCGCCCGGGCGAGGCGCGCGGGTCGTCACCGAAACCGTCGTCGCGGCAAGCTCCGGATGTTCGCGCATCAATACGTTACATATCGTCCCCTTCCCTACGCCGGAAGGTCCTGAGATCACAAATACTTTTCCCGTTTTCATCGTCTACTCCAAATTCTGTATTTGCTCGCGCACTTTTTCGATCTCGCATTTCAAAAGCACGACGCACTCTGCGATCTTGGCGTCATTCGCCTTGCTCCCGATGGTATTCGCTTCGCGATTAAGCTCCTGCGTGAGAAAGTCAAGCTTTCTTCCTGCTGACGGCTCCGACTCGAGGATCTTTCTGTAATGCTCGATATGCGCATGCAATCTGGCGAGTTCCTCGTCGATCGCACATTTATCCGCAAAAAGCGCCACTTCCGTCAAAAGCCTCGTTTCATCGTAATCCGCGCCGGAGAGCACATTCTCCATCGTCTGCTTCAGCCTTGTTTTATATTCTTCCGTTACGAAAGGAGCGCGCGCCTCGATAAGGCCCGTGAGCCTTTCGATCTCCGAAAGCTTGGAAAGAATGTCCTGCGTAATGATCCTCCCTTCCGTCTCGCGCATCTTGACAAGCGCGTCGAGGGCTCTTTCCGTCGCCGTCTTTACAAGGAGCGCGATCTCCTCTTCCGGCACAGAGACCGCCTTCTCGTCCACGACGCCGGGGACGCGCAGCAAAGAGGAAGTCGTGTAATCGTCCTCAACGCCGAAACGCGCATTGAGCGCCTTGCTCATCGTAAGATAACTCTCGGCGACCGCTTCATTCAAAGCGAGATTCGCTTGATCTTTCGGAGCGGAATAGGTCGTAAACACGTCGACATGACCTCTCGCGATACGAGCCGCCACCGTCTTTTTCAAAAGATCCTCGGCAAAGACGAGACTGCGCGGTAATTTCACGGACAGATCGAGAAAACGGTGATTCACACTTTTTAATTCCACGACAAGAGAGCGACCGTTTATCTCCGCTTCTCCTCTTCCGTAACCTGTCATACTGAACATAACGTCCTCCGTACGACGCGCGCCGCGCATCGCTATATCACTATTTTATAATACTATACCATATCCGCAAAAATAAAAACAAGCGATTACGAAAGATAACCGCTTATTTCCGAGAAGTTTCTCCGATTTTTTCTCTCAAAGAGAGAATTTTATCACGAAAGAGGCTTATTCTTCGAGCATACGCAAGAATCCCGCCTCGTCTATGATCTCGATCCCGAGCTTTTTCGCTTTCTCGAGTTTGCTTCCCGCATCCGACCCGACGATCACCAAATTCACGTTTTTGCTCACGCTGTCCGCCACGTTTCCGCCGCGCTTTTTGACTTCTTCTTGCGCCGCGGAACGCTTATAACGCTCCAAAACGCCCGTGATGACCACCGTTTTCCCGGAAAAGACACCTTCCGTCTTCTCTTCTTCCAAGAAAGTGATCCCTTGCGCAAGTAACCCTTCGATGAGCGCTCGATTCTCTTCCGAGCGGAAGAAATCAACGATTTGCGACGCGGTGATGAGCCCGAAATCTTCGATCGAGATCAATTCCTCCGCCGTAGCGTTCATCACACGATCCAACGTGACGAAAGTCTGTTCGAGCAGCTTCGCCGCCTTTTTTCCCACGCCCGGCACTCCGAGCGCCGTCAGGAAGCGCGCAAGCGTCGTCGTCTTGCTCTTTTCGATGCTCCCGATGATATTTTCCGCTTTCTTCTCTTTGAAACCTTCCAAAGACAGAAGATCTCCCTTTTTGAGCTTATAAAGCTCATCTGCTCTGCGCAGACCGAATTCATTGTAAAATTGTTCTATGGTTTTCTCGGACAAGCCGTCGATATCCATTCCGTCTTTCGCGCAAAAATGCTCGAGTTGCGAAATAATACGCGGGGCGCAGTTCTCTTCGTTCGAGCAATACAAAAAGTAACCTTTCTCGATCACGGGGCTACCGCAGACTGGACAGATCGTCGGTTTCTCCACTTCGTGAGCGTCCTCACCTCTCGACGCTACACCCATGATCTCGGGGATCACGTCTCCCGAGCGTCTGACAAAGACCCTGTCTCCGATCCTTATCCCTTTTCTTTTGATCTCGCTCATATTGGAGAGGGTCGCGCGGGAAACCGTCACGCCGCCGATATCCACGGGATCAAGAAGCGCGAGAGGATTTAATTTCCCCGTTCGCGAGACCTGCCAGAGAACGCCTTTCACCTCGGTGGAGACCTCCTCCGCTTTAAACTTATAAGCGAGAGCCCAACGCGGAAATTTCTCGGTAGATCCGAGCATTTCACGCAAAGCGAAGCTATCTGCTTTAAAGACCATGCCGTCGATCAAATAGTCCAAAGTCGGGCGCCTTGTCTCCGCTTCCGCAAGCAGTTTCGGGACGAGATCGTAGTCCTCGACAAGCTCGAAATACTCGCCGACATTAAATCCCTGCTCTTTCAAGAAAGAATGCACTTCGTGCTGATAAGAAAATTTGATCCCGGAATGATATCCGACGTTATACGCAAAGAAAGAAAGACCTCTCCTCTTCGTCTCTTCAACGTCGAGATTTCGGATCGCGCCCGCCACGCCGTTTCTTGCGTTTTTAAGGGGAACTTTTGCCGTTTCGTTATACTTTTCAAGGGAAGAAAGCGGCATCAGGCCTTCGCCTTGTACGTCGATTTCTCCCTTGAAAGGAATCTTCCAAGGGACATTTTTTATCGTCTTCACCTGTTCCGTGACATCCTCGCCGACGACGCCGTCGCCGCGCGTGCAAGCGCGAACAAGCACGCCGTCCTCATAGGAAATATTCAATGTGAGACCGTCATACTTATATTCGAGCGTGACGGGAACGAGGGCATCTGCGCTCTTATTGATCTTGCACAGCCATTCTTCCACACCTTCGACGGTCTTGGACTTATCCAAGCTATACAAACGCTCTTTATGAGTAACCTGTTTAAAGCCCGTATTCGTCTTTCCGCCAACGCGTTTTGTGGGAGAATCGGGAAGGACGATCCCGCTGAAATTTTCAAGCATAACGAGCTCGTCATAGAGCGCGTCATACTCCGCGTCCGAGACTGTCGGATCGTCAAGCTCATAATATTCTTTCGCGTATTTATTCAAAAGCGCGACCAGCTCTTCCATTCTGCCCATAGACTCACCTCTCTTACGCCTTTTTCAAGGGGGCGATCTTCATATTGAACTGTTTGATCCCCAACCCATCAAAAGCAATATTGGCGTTATCTCCGTTGATTTGTATGATCCTCCCGATCCCGTATCTCGGGTGAGAGACTTTATCCCCCAGCCTGAAAGAAGAGGACGCGGTGCTTTCGCTCTTCACTGCCGCCGTTCCGTTGATGGAGCGCACATAGGCGCCGACATCACCGATGGCGCGCTGCGGCGCTTGACTTTTCGGCGCATAACCGCCCGAAACAAAGTGTGACGGCGCGGGGGAAACTCTCTTTCGCTCCGGATAGATCTTCTCTTCCACCTCATTCACAAAACGACTACGTAAATTACGCTGCATACCACCGTACATAAAGCGTTCTTTCGCCGACGTGAGATAAAGACGCTTCCTTGCGCGAGTCATCGCGACATACATAACGCGCCGTTCTTCCTCGATCTCACGCGCACTCTTATTAAGGGACTGCGAAGGGAATACATTCTCTTCCAAGCCGACGACGAAAACGGCGTCGAATTCAAGCCCTTTTACGGAATGGACGGTGGAAAGCGTGACATATTCATCGGTCTGGATATCGTCACTTTCCGAAAGCAACGAGACCGACTGCAGATAATCGTCCAAGCCCGCGTCACGATTCAGCTTCGCAAATTCTTTGATGTCGGTCAAGAGCTGCCCGACATTCTCTCTGCGACTGAGATCTTCCTCCTTCTCTCCCGCAAAAGCGATATAAAAGCCCGCTTCTTCCACGACGAACTCCGCGAATTCATCCAAGGGAAGCACGCCGTAATTCGAAAGCATCTTATGATAAAGTTCGCGGAAAGAATTCAGTTTCTTTGCGTTTCTTTCCGACATCCCGAGCGCAATCATATCGCCGAAAAGCACGTCCGAGACGTTCAGCCCGTTTGCCGTCGCGATGTAGATCAGTTCCTCCGTCACGCTATCCCCTATCCCGCGCTTCGGCGTATTGATGATGCGGAGAAAAGCGTCGTTGTCCCGCGGATTCACAATGGCGCGATAATAGGCGAGCACGTCTTTGATCTCTTTTCTCTCAAAGAACTTAAAGCCTCCGTAGACTTTATAGGGAATGTTATAAAGACGAAATTTCTCTTCGAACTTCCTCGTGAGGGAATTTAATCTGACAAGCACTGCGCATTCTTTCGGAGAAACAAGCCCGCAACGAACGAGACTCGAGATCTGCCCGATGACGTAATCCGCTTCATCTCGATCGTCCTGCGCGTTATAAATCTCGACGCGCATTCCGTTTTCGCTGCTCGTCCATAATTTTTTATCAAAGCGGCCTTTATTATTCGCAATCAGAGCGTTCGCCGCATTCAGGATGTTCGGCGTGCTGCGATAATTCTGCTCGAGCTTAATGATCGTAGCCTCCGGGAAATCTTTTTGAAAATCAAGGATATTCGAGATGTCCGCGCCGCGCCAGCCGTATATGCTCTGATCCTCATCGCCGACCGCGAAAAGATTCCCATGTTTACTTGCGAGCATCGCCGCCAACTTGTATTGCAAACGGCTCGTATCTTGATATTCGTCGATATGTATGTAACGGAATCTTTGCGCGTATTTATCCAGTACTTCGGGACACTCATTGAAGAGCTGATAAGTCTTCATCATGAGATCGTCGTAGTCCATCGCATTCGCTGCGCGCAGCTCTTCCTCATAGGCCTCATATACGTCACAGATCAAAGCCGCGTGGAAATCGCCGCATTCTTTGCGATACTCCTCAGGAGAAAGCACAAGCATTTTCGCATTCCCGATATGATAAAGGACCTTATCCGCAAAGCCATTGATCTCGATGTGTTTATTTGCGATGATGCGCTTCACGACGCGCTCGCTGTCCACTTCGCTGTAAATGGTGTAATTCTTATTATATCCGAGCTTGTCCGCATCGTAACGAAGAATGCGCGCGCAAAGAGAATGGAAGGTGGAGACCCACACGCCGGAGCCTTCTCCAAGCATCTTCTCCAAACGTTCTTTCATCTCATTGGTGGCTTTATTCGTAAAGGTGATCGCAAGGATATTATAAGGAGAGACGCCCTTCTCTCCGATCAAATAAGCGATACGGTAAGTCAAGACTCGCGTCTTGCCGCTTCCGGCACCCGCCAAAACGAGCACCGCGCCTTCGGTGGCTCGAACCGCTTTTTCCTGCGCATCATTCAATACCGTAAAATCGATCATATTCTTTATACCGTGACTTTCTCAGCGGAACGACGAGCAAAAAGATCCGTTTTTCTCAGGCGCTCCGTTTCGCGAAACAGAATATCCGCCGCGTGGTCGACATCTTCCTTCGTCGTATACTTTCCGAGGGAAAAACGAACGGCGCCGTATTCCGACGAGACGCCGATCGCTTGCAAAACGTGCGACGGCTCCAACGTCCCCGACGCGCAGGCGCTCCCTGCCGAAGCGGCGATCCCCGCCCGATCAAGGGCGGAAACAAGGTCTGCGCCTTCGATATAACGGAAAGCGATGTTCGCATTATTCGCCAAGCGATCCTTTCCGCCGTTCAGCTTTGCGAATTCGATCTCGGAGAGCACGCGTGAGACGAAATGATCCCGCAAAGCGGTGAGACGCTTCACCTCCTCCGTCCGCCGCGCCTCCGCAAGCTCGATCGCCTTTCCGAGCCCGACGATCCCCGCCGTATTATACGTGCCGCCGCGCATCGTTCTTTCCTGCGCGCCGCCCGTCAAGATCTTCCCGAGTTTCGTCCCTTTGCGAACGTACAATGCGCCCACGCCCTTGGGACCATAGAATTTATGCGCGGAAAGTGACATAAGATCCACGCAAAGATCATCAATGGCAAGAGGGAGCAAGCCCACTGCTTGAACGGCGTCTGTATGCACGAGGATCCCCCGTTCTTTTGCCGCGCGAGCGATCTCTCCTACGGGCTCGATCGTTCCGATCTCGTTATTTGCGAGCATCACGGAGAGAAGGATCGTATCTTCTCTCATCGCCGCTACGGCATCCTCTACGGACACCCTTCCGCAATCGTCTACAGGGAGATACGTGACTTCATATCCTTCCGCTTCAAGGTCGCGAAGGGTATGGAGCACGGCATGATGTTCCACCGCTGTGGAAATGATATGTTTCCCCTTCCCTCGCATCGCTTTCGCCACGCCGCGGATCGCCCAATTATCCGATTCCGTCCCACCGGACGTGAAATAGATCTCGTTGCTGCGCGCGCCGAGGACTTTCGCAGTTTTTTCACGCGCCTCATCCACCGCCGCGACCGCTCTGCGCCCGAAGGCATGCTGACTGCTCGCATTCCCGAAATCTTCTCGGAAATACGGCATCATCGCGTCGAGCACCGCTTCGTCGAGCGGGGTCGTCGCAGCGTAATCCAAATACACGCGATTCTCTCCCTTTTCCACAAATACCTCTCAGAGAATATCGTTCTCATAAAGCGGAAACTCTCTGCAAAGCTCGATCACCGCTTCGCGCACTCTGTCAAGCGCCTCTTCACGATGTTTCACGATATCCGTGATGAGATCCGCTATGTAAATCGCCTGCTTTTCTTTCATTCCGCGCGCCGTAATGGCGGGGGTACCGATCCTGACGCCGCTTGTAACGAAGGGCTTCTCGGTGTCGAAAGGAATGGCGTTTTTATTGACGGTGATATGCGCTTCGTCGAGAAGATGCTCCAGCTCCTTGCCCGTGATGTGATTGCTCGTAAGATCAAGGAGCATAAGGTGATTATCCGTTCCGCCCGATACGAGATTCACGCCGTTTTCGATAAATCGCTCGCTCATCGCCTTTGCATTCAAAACGATTTGATGCTGATAAGCTTTGAACTCGGGAGTAAGCGCCTCTCCGAACGCCACTGCCTTCGCCGCGATGACATGCATAAGAGGTCCGCCCTGCGTGCCCGGGAAAATCGCTTTATCGATCTTCTTGGCGAGTTCTTCGCTGTTCGTAAGGATCACGCCGCCGCGCGGTCCGCGAAGGGTCTTATGAGTGGTCGTCGTGACGACGTCGGCATATTCGAGAGGATTCGCGTGCTCACCCGCCGCGACAAGCCCCGCAATATGCGCCATATCCACCATAAGATAGGCGCCCACTTCGTCCGCGATCTCACGGAAAGCTTTGAAGTCGATCGCTCTCGGATAAGCGGAAGCACCCGCAACGATAAGGCGAGGCTTACATTCCTTTGCCAATCTGCGAACTTCCTCATAATCGATCCTTCCATCCTTTTTTTTAACGCCGTAAGGGACGATCTTATAATTTTTTCCCGACATATTCACGGGGCTACCGTGCGTCAAATGCCCACCGTGCGCGAGATTCATGCCCAAGATCGTGTCTCCGACGTCCAAAAGCGCAAAATACACGGCAAGATTCGCATTCGCACCGCTATGCGGCTGGACGTTTGCGTAATTTGCGCCGAAAAGCGCTTTGACGCGTTCGATGGCAAGGGTCTCCACCTCGTCCACGAACTGACACCCGCCGTAATATCTTTTCCCGGGATATCCTTCGGCGTATTTATTCGTCAAATGACTTCCCATGGCCGCCATGACCGCGGGCGTGACGATATTCTCGCTTGCAATGAGCTCGATATTTTCTCTCTGCCTTTTGAGCTCGCGCTCCATCGCCCCGAAGACTGCTTCATCTTGCTTTCTGACTGTGGATAAATCGATCATTTTTCTCTCCTTTCTTCTTTTGCAAACAAATCCGTCGGCTTGCAAAAGCGCTGTTTTCTTTTTGTATATTTGGGCTTTATGCCTGCAAGAGCTCGTCCAAGATCCCTTCCAATTCGGAAGAGGAATGAAGTCCGAGCGTCTTTTTCACCATCTGTCCGTCTTTAAAAAACATCAACGTAGGGATCACGGAAATGCCATACGAGATCGCAAGGGGCTCTTCTTCGTCTACATTGACGGATCCGAAAGCCGCTTTTCCTTGATATTTCGCCGCAAGCTCCTCCACGATGGGAGACATCATACGACAAGGGCCGCACCAAGTCGCCCAAAAGTCGAGCACCGCCACTTTTTCGGACAAAAATTCTTTTACATTCTCGCTTGTGATCACCTGCATATTTCTCTCCTCCTTTTATTTTTACTCTTTTTCGCTTTTTTCGTCGTTTTCGGACCTTTCTTCGGCAGGGGCTTCTTGCTCTCTTGACGATTCGGAGGGTGCCTCCGCGTCGCTCCTTTCGGGTCCGTCCTTATAAATCTCGGTCATCGTAGGGGCAAACGTTCCCTTTTTCCGCACGAGCCGATCGACGGCGATCCCGATCGCCACGCCGAGAAGCAATCCGCCCGCGATGACGGCGAGCATAAGAAGATCCGAGAGTTTGCGGAAAACAGCGAGCCCTACGCCGACCAAGACGACGGGGATAATATAAACGATAAACGCCGCCTTCAAGACGAACTTATCATTCATCGCCACGCCCACTCTGTCACCCGCTTTTGCCTGCAAGGTGTTCTTTACTTCGACATAGACTTTCATCTTGTCTCCGCTTGCCGTAAGACACATCTTACATTTATCGCAAGCCGACCTTCTGTCGAAGACCACGCGCGCCGTGCCGCGCTTTTCATTGACGCTCTCTACGTACCCGATTTCGAGCATTATTTCTCTCCGAGATCCACCTTGATCGCAAGATCGGTGAGCTGTTTCGGCTCAACGACGGAAGGTGCGTCGCTCATCAAGCAACAAGCATTCTGCATCTTCGGGAAAGCGATAACATCCTTGATGCTCTCCGCGCCAGTCAAAAGCATAACGAGCCTATCGAGCCCAAAGGCAAGACCGCCGTGCGGCGGCGCGCCGTAACGGAAAGCCTCCACAAAAAAGCCGAAACGCTCCGCGATGTCCTGCTCGGAGAAACCGAGAAGCCCGAAGATCTTGCTCTGCATCTGCGGCGTATGTATCCTGATACTGCCGCCGCCGGCTTCCTCTCCGTTGATGACAAGATCATAGGCTTTGCTTCTGACTGCCAAAGGATCGGTATCGAGCAAAGGCAGATCTTCATCCATCGCCGCCGTAAAGGGATGATGGATGGCGACATAACGTCCTTCCTCTTCGCTATACTCAAGGAGGGGGAACTCCGTGACCCAAAGGAAGTCATAAGAGCCTTCGGGGATCAAGCCGAAATCTTTCGCGATCTTCAAGCGAAGCGCGCCGAGACTTGCAGAGCAAACGGCGTATTTATCCGCCACAAAGAAAAGAATATCCCCTTCCGCACCGTCCGCGGCTTGCAAGAAAGCGTCTAAAGCGCCCTCTTTCAGGAATTTTGCAAAAGAGGAAGTCATTCCCTCCGATTTCAAGGAGACCCAAGCAAGACCTTTCGCGCCGTAATCTTTGACAAACTCCGTAAGCTTATCGATCTCTTTTCTCGTGTATTTCGCCGCAAGACCTTTCGCATTGATACACTTAACTTTATTCCCCGCCGCGATCGCATTCTCAAATACAGAGAAACCGCAAGTCGCCGCGACGTCGGAAACGTCTTTCAGCTCCATATCGAAACGGGTGTCGGGCTTGTCCGAACCGAAGCGATCCATCGCCTCGCGGTACGGCATACGGCGGAGCTTTTCGGGAAGTTTCACGCCGATCAAACGATCGAAGACTTCACGGATGAGACCTTCCGCCACGCCCATAACGTCCTCACAGTCGGCATAGCTCATTTCCATATCGATCTGCGTGAATTCCGGCTGACGATTTGCACGGAGGTCTTCGTCGCGGAAGCACTTTGCGATCTGATAATAACGATCGAAGCCCGCGATCATCAAAAGTTGTTTATAGATCTGCGGAGACTGCGGCAAAGCATAGAATTCTCCGTGATGCACTCTGCTCGGGACGAGATAATCGCGCGCGCCCTCCGGCGTGGAGCGACCGAGGCAAGGGGTGTCGATATCGAGGAAGCCCTGCTTGTCCATATATGAATGCACGAGATGGCAAAGGGCGGAGCGCATACGAATATTATTCTGCAAACTGCCGCGACGCAGATCCAAATAACGATATTTGAGTCTCGTCACCTCACCGACCGCCGCTTGCTCGGAAACCACGAAAGGCGGCACGTCCGCCTCGGAAAGGATCTCCAAAGCATCCGCCGCGATCTCCACTTCTCCCGAAGGGAGATTTTTATTGATATTCTTTTCTCCGCGGCTTCTGACCACGCCGGACACCGCGACTACATATTCGTTTCTGAGCTTCTCCGCATCCGCAAAAACAGCATCTCCGCAAGCAACTTGCTCAAACGAGACTTGGACGATGCCTGTCCTGTCTCGAACGTCTGCGAAAATCAGATTCCCGAGATTCCTGTACTTGGCGATGAATCCCAAGACCGTCACTTTACTGCCGATATCCGCCGCGTTATATTCCGCGCACATTTTCGTTCTTTTCTTCAATAATTCCATAATCACGCCTTCTTTTCTTTAATGTAGTTCGCTATATTTGCGAGGGAGCATTCCTCTTCCTCGCCCGATTTCATTTCTTTCACTTTTACGACGCCTGCCGCCCATTCGCTCTCCCCGATCACGACGACGTATTTCGCGCCGAGCTTGTCGGAAAGTTTCATCTGAGATTTCAAGCTCCGCCCCATCGTGTCGCACTCCGCGGCGATCCCCTCTTTTCGAAGTGATTCCGCGAGCAAAAACGCCTCGTCGGGAAGTCCGATATTCGCAAGGAAAAGATCGGGCGTCGGCTCTTCGCCGAAGGAGGCGCCGATCGTCGTCATCGTAAGGATAAGCCTCTCGATGCCCATTCCGAAGCCGACGGCGGGACAAGGCTTTCCGCCGATCTGTTCCACGAGCCCATTATATCTTCCGCCGCCGCACACCGTGGACTTTGCGCCGATGCCGCCCGCGACGAACTCAAAGACCGTTTTGGTGTAATAATCGAGCCCGCGCACGATCTTATCGTCCACGACATAGGAGATGCCGAGCTTTGTAAGAAGCGCCTTTACGCCCTCGTGATGAGCGCGGCAATCTTCGCAAAGATAATCGAGCACGGAAGGCGCATTTTTCGCGATCTCGCCGCATTTCTCTTCTTTGCAATCGAGAATGCGCAAGGGATTTTTATCCAAACGCTCGCGGCAAGTGGCACACAGCTCGTCAACGCGTGAAGCAAAATACGATTTCAACGCCGCGTTATACGCCTTCCTGCAAGTGGGACACCCAATGCTATTGATCCGAAGCTCCAGCCCGCTGATCCCCAAACGCTCAAAGAGCGTTTTTGCGATCAACATCACTTCCACGTCCTGCGCAGGGCTGTCCGCGCCATAGATCTCCACGCCGAATTGATGATGTTCGCGAAGCCTTCCCGCCTGGGGGCGCTCATAGCGAAAAACCGGCGTCTCGTAATACATCTTCAAAGGCTGCGGAAGCTGCGAAAGAGAATTCTCTATATAGCTTCGCACGACGCCCGCCGTGCCTTCCGGCTTCAAGCTGATGCTTCTGCCTCCCCTGTCTTCAAAGGTATACATCTCTTTATTCACGATATCCGTAGTGTCTCCCACGCCTCGCAAAAAGAGCTCGGTATGCTCGAATGTGGGCGTCGAGATACGATGCAGATTATAGAGACGGGTGACCGCTTCTATTTCGTGCTCGATCTTTTGCCACTTATAGCTCTCCTGCGGGAGAACGTCTTTCGTACCTTTCAAAATGTTGATCATATCTTCTCCACCTTAAATGATATATCTCTTGAGATCGATATCCGTGATCTCTCGGCTTAGGTGTTGATTCACATAGGCGAGATCAATGAGGATCTCACGCGCTTCGCCATTTGCTTCAAAGGAGACTTCCGCAAGAAGCTCTTCGAGGATGGAATGTAACCTGCGCGCGCCGATATTCTCGCTATTCGTATTCTCGTAAAATGCGAGCTCCGCGATGCGGTCAATGGCTTCGCGCGTAAACTTCAAAGAAGCGCCGTCCACCTTCAAAAGCGCGCTGTACATCTTGAGGAGCGCGTTGGAAGGCTCCGTAAGGATCCTGACAAAATCCTCCCTCGTAAGGCTATCCAAGGTGACGACCACGGGAAATCTTCCCTGCAACTCGGGGATGAGGTCCTTAACCTCCGAGATGTGGAAAGCGCCCGCCGCGATAAAGAGAATGAAGTCCGTGCGAATGCTTCCGTATTTCGTGGAAACGGTGCAACCCTCCACAATGGGAAGAATGTCGCGTTGCACGCCTTCTCTCGAAACGTCCGGACCGCCTCTCGACGAACCGACGCCCGAGCCCGCGATCTTATCGATCTCGTCGATGAAGATGATGCCTTCCTGCTCCGCTCTGCGAAGCGCTTCCGCATTCACGCTGTCATCATCGATGAGCTTATCGGATTCCTGCGCGATGAGCATACGCATCGCATCCTTCACATAGAGTTTTCTCTTCTTTTTCGGCTTTTTGCCGAGCTGTTGGAAGATGTCTCCGAGATTGATCTCCGCGCCCTGACCGTTCTGCGTCATTTGAAGAGGTTTCTGTGCTTCCGCCACCTCGATCTCCACTTGCATTTCGTCCAGCTTTCCTTCCGTCAGTTCCTCGGATATCGCCTCGACGAGCTGCGCTTCGGGGACGTCCGGCGAAAGCTCTTTTCGGATGGGAAGAATGACCTTTACGAGGGCATTCACCGCCGCTTGCGTGGCGCGCGGCTTAAGCTCCTCGTATCTCTCCTCTTTCACAAGGCGGATCGAAGCCTCCACAAGATCTCTCACCATGGATTCCACGTCGCGACCGACATAACCGACTTCGGTGAATTTCGTTGCTTCCACCTTTACCCACGGCGCTTTGACAAGCTTAGCGAGCCTTCTTGCGATTTCGGTCTTACCCACGCCGGTCGGTCCTTTCATAATGATATTCTTCGGCGTGACTTCTTCGCGCGTGGCGTCGTCAAGGCGACTGCGTCTATACCGATTTCGAAGGGCAACGGCGACGCATCTTTTCGCCTCCGCCTGTCCGATGATATATTTGTCGAGCTCTTCGACGATCTCTTTCGGCGTAAAAAGTTCCATCAGATCACCTCCACCGTCAGGTTTTCATTCGTAAAGACGCAAAGCTCGGAGGCGATCTTCATCGCCTTGCGCGCGATAGTCTCCGCCGTCATTCCTTCCACGTCATAAAGGGCGCGCGCCGCGGCAAGCGCATAATTCCCGCCGCTCCCGATCGCGCATACGCCCGAGTCCGGATCGATGACTTCGCCCGTGCCCGAGAGCACGAGGAGATTATCCTTATCGGCGGCGATGAGCATCGCCTGAAGCTGACGCGGCATCTTATCATTGCGCCAAAGTTCCGCAAGTTCCACAGCGCTACGCATAAGATTTCCGCTGAATTTTTGCAGCATTTTCTCGAATTTCTCGCTAAGCGAGAAAGCATCCGATACGCTGCCCGCGAATCCGACAACGACTTTTCCGCCGTAGATCCTTTTGACCTTGACCGCATTCGCCTTGAAAACGACGCTCTCGCCCATCGTGACCTGTCCGTCGCCGGCGATCACGGTGACGCCGTCCTTTTTCACAGCGCAGATCGTAGTGCCTTTAAATTCCATATTTTACTCCTTTAACGCCGCATTGAGTCTTTCGGCGTATTCTTTCATATCGCGTAACGCTCGCGCGGCGTAATAATCTTTTCGATCCGCCTTATGGCGAATATGCATATCCGGAGGCGGCAATATCCCGAAATTCGCATTCATAGGCTGGAAGTCCGCATTCTCCGTCGAAACGTATTTCGACAAAGCGCCCATGATCGTCGTCTCCGGCATCTCGGGGAATTCCTTATCTTTCAAGGACGCCGTCAAGGCAAGTCCCGCGATCATTCCGCTCATCGCGCTCTCCATATAGCCTTCAACGCCCGAAAGCTGCCCCGCAACGTATATCTTTTCCGCCCCTTTCAATCGAAAGGTGCGATCGATGACCTTCGGCGCATTGATGAAGGTATTTCTATGCATAACGCCGTATCGCACGAACTCCGCATTTTTCAAAGCGGGGATCAAGCCGAATACGCGCCTTTGCTCCGGGAAAGTCAAGCTCGTCTGGAACCCGACAAGATTATAAAGCTCGCCTGCCGTATTCTCTTTACGGAGCTGAAGAACGGCGTAATACTTTTCTCCCGTAACGGGATGACGCAGTCCTACGGGACGCAGGGGACCGAATCGGATCGTATCCTCTCCGCTCGCCGCCATGACTTCGATGGGCATACACCCTTCGAAATAATGCCCGCCGACTTCCTGCTTCGCACGCTCCGCCGCGACCAACGCCTCGTAAAAAGCGCGATACTCCTCCTTATCCATCGGGGCGTTCAGATAGTCGGAATCGCCGCCTTTTTGATAACGGGAAGCAAAGAACGCATGATCGTAATCTATGCTTTCGGCGGTGACGATCGGCGCCGCCGCGTCATAGAAACTGAGTCCTTCTTCCCCCGTTTTTTCAAAGAGCGCTTTCGCCATCGCCTCACTCGTGAGCGGACCCGTAGCAAGGATCGTCGGCAAGGAATCATCCAAAGACGTGACTTCCTCTCGAATGATCGCAAGCCCTTTGAAGGATCTTAGAATATCCTCCACCGCCTTGGAAAAAGCCTCTCGATCCACGCCGAGCGCGCCTCCGCAAGGCACTCTCGCTTCTTCCGCCGCGCGAAGCACGACGCTCCCGAAGAGCTTCATCTCCTCTTTCAAGGTGCCGCTCGCCGTGCCGAGCACTTCGCTTTTTAAGCTATTCGAGCAGACAAGCTCCGCCAGTCCGCCCGTCTTATGCGCCGGCGTGCTTTTTGCGGGACGCATCTCATAAAGGTCCACATCGATGCCCGCCCGAAGCAAAGCGTAAGCGGCTTCCGCTCCGGCGAGCCCGCCGCCGATCACGCGAACTTTCATTTATCCTCCGTATGCTTACAAGAAGTGCATACGTATTTCGTGCCTGTTTTCCCCCTTTTCACGATCATCGTGGAATGACATTCGGGACAAAGATGAGGCGCGGGGATATCCCAACTTGCGAATTTACAACGCGGATAGTCGCTGCAACCATAGAAGGTCTTACCTGCTTTACTGCGCTTTTTCAAGACGTCCTTTCCGCAGATGGGACAGGTGGCGACCACTTCATCTTCCATCGAAAGAATGTTTTTACATTCGGGGAACTTCGGACAAGCAAGGAACTTTCCGTATTTTCCCTCCTTGATCACCATAATCGCGCCGCACTTATTGCATTTAACGTCGGAAAGCACCGCTTCCTTTTTGGAGGCGGAACCGTCTCTGAACGCATTATGCACGTGATCGATAAAACCCGGATAGAAAGCGCCGATAAGGTCCTGCCATTTTCTGCCTTCCTCCACTTCGTCCAATTCCTTCTCCATCTTTGCGGTGAATTTCAAGTCCATGATATCGGGGAAATATTTCACGATCGCGTCGCAAACGGTCTCGCCGAGCTCCGTCGCTTTCAATGCCTTTCCTTCTTTTTCCGTATAAGCGCGCTTGGCGATAACGCTCAGGATCGAAGCATATGTGCTCGGCCTGCCGATACCGTTCTCTTCCATCGCTTTAATGAGAGAACTCTCTGTATAGCGCTGCGGCGGTTTCGTGAATTTCTGCTCGTATTTCAAGGTATCGAGCGACAAAACGTCTCCTTCATTGAGCGAAGGCAAGAGGGCGTTATCTTCGTCATCCTCATTCCCATTTGCTTTGCTATCGGCATATACCGCGGTGTATCCCGCAAATTTCAGCGTCCTGCCCTGCACCTTAAATCCGAATTTATGCGCGTCGCCTTCGGCATTGATATGCACGCGCAAAGTATCGTAAAGCGCAGGCGCCATTTGGCTCGCCACGAAACGATCGTAAATGAGCTTATAGACGAGGTAATGATTCTTTCCAAGCTTCTTTTTAAGATCCTCCGGCGTGCGCTCGAGAGAAATGGGGCGGATCGCTTCGTGCGCGTCTTGCGCTTGCTGTTTGACCGCGAATTTATTCGGATATTTCGGATAAAATTCCGCGCCGTACTTTTCTACGATATGACGCTTTGCCGCCCAAACCGCATCATCCGCCACACGCACGGAGTCCGTACGGATATAGGTGACGAGCGCGACATGTCCTTCTCCTTCGATCTCGAAGCCTTCATAGAGCTGCTGGGCGATCTGCATGACCTGCGGCGCACTCATATTGAATTTCGTCGTAGCGTCTTGTTGCAAAGTGCTCGTCGTGAAAGGAGGCATCGGCATCACTTTCTGCACGGAGCGCTTCACTTCGTCCACGACGTAAGGCTTGCCGTCGATCTGTCCGAGGAGCTTATCCAAAGCCGCCTTGCTCGGGATCTTGAATTTCTTTCCGTCCACGTCTTGGAAGATCGCCTTAAAGGGATTTTTTCCTTTGAAAAATGCGTGAAGCGTCCAATATTCTTCCGGCTTAAAATCTCTGATCTCTCTTTCGCGATCCACGACCATACGCAACGCCGCAGACTGCACCCTTCCCGCAGAAAGACCGTTCTTGATGCGGCGGGACAAGATCGGAGAGATCTTATAGCCCACGATGCGATCGAGCACGCGGCGCGCTTGCTGGGCGTCCACGAGACGTTTATTGATCTTGCGCGGCGTTTCGAGCGCTTTTAAGACCGCCTTTTTAGAGATCTCATTAAACTCGATGCGGATCTCGTCGTCGGGCAGACCGAGAACGGTCTGCAAATGCCAACTGATCGCCTCGCCTTCACGGTCAGGGTCGGTCGCGAGATAGACGCGATCGCTGGATTTTACCGCGGACTTCAATGCGGAGATCGTACGTTCTTTATCCGGAGAGATGACATACTCCGGTGTGAAACCATTCTCTACGTCGATGCCGAGTCTCTTCTCGGGGAGGTCGCTGATATGCCCGCCGGAGGCGAGCACTTTATAACCTTGACCGAGATATTTGCCGATTGTCTTTGCTTTCGATGGTGATTCTACTATTACTAACTTCATATTACTCCGCTACGCGATGGATCGCGTTATTATATTCCGTAATAATTGCCCGGCAATCTTTTGATGACGCCGAGGATCTCGAGTTTCGTCAGAGTCGCCATCAATTCGCCCATGGGCAACCCCGTGATCGCGATAAGCTCCTCGAAATGCTTATCGTCGTCTTGTAAAGCGTCATAAACGAGCACTTCGCTCGTGGAGAGCTGAACGCTTTCTTCCTCTTTCTCCACCTCACGTTTATAGAACGAGAGGACGTCTTCCGCGCTGCAAGCGATCATGCATTGCGGGTTATGCAACATCTCATTTGTTCCCTTGCTCGCCTCGCTGAATACATTCCCGGGGACAAGAAACACGTCTTTTCCCTGATCCAGCGCATAATTCACCGTGATCATCGTGCCGCTCTTCAATCCCGCTTCCGTGACGAGTATCCCTTGCGAGAGCGCGCTGATCAAGCGATTCCGTTCCGGAAAATGATACGGAAGCGCAGGCTCTTGAAAGTAATACTCCGTGAGGATGAGTCCTTTTTCCGCGACGGCGTCGTAAAGTGCTTTATTCTCGGCGGGATACACGACGTCTATGCCGCATCCGATGATCCCTATGGTGGGAACCCCCGTTTCAAGCGCCGCTTTATGCGCGATCGCGTCCACGCCGCGCGCCAGCCCGCTGACGATATTGAAACCGCCTTTTGCGATCTCTTTCGTGAATTGTTCCGTGACGTCACGCCCGTATCGCGTGGGCGCTCTCGTCCCGACGACGGCGAAGCAATCCTTTTCGGCGAGGGAGATATCTCCTTTGTAAAAGAGGACTTCCGGGCATTCTTCCAAGATCTCGAATGCCGCAGGGAAATCCGCCTCCCCCTTAAAGACAACATTCGCGCCGATATTCTCCATATAGCGCGTCAGGCGTTCGATATCAAAGCGATGGTCGATCTCTTCGAGCTTCTCGAAGATATGATCTCCGATCTCAACGATCCGAGGCGCCAAAGCGTATAATCGCTTAAAAAGGTCTTTCGGCTCTTCCGCAAGGGATAAGAGCGCGGCTTTTTGACGATATGTAAGCCCCTGCGCGGCAGTGAGCTTTAATATGGCTTCTTGCGACTCGGAGAATCTTTTCATCAGCTCCAATACTTCCTATCCAACGAGCGATACTGTATCGCCTCTGCGACGTGCGCTGTTTCGATCTCCTTCTTTCCCTCGAGATCCGCAATGGTGCGCGCGACGCGCAAGAGGCGGAAACTCGCTCTCGCGCTGAGAGAAAGTTTTTTGAACGCAGTCTCCAACATCGCCTCCGCTTCGGACGGGATCTCGCAATGCTCTTTTATCAAGCGGTTGCTCATCTCCGCATTCGTATAAATCGGCATCGCCGCGAAACGCTCTCGTTGGATCTCTCGAGCCTTCATCACGCGCTCTTTGATCGCGGAACTCTTCTCTTCCGCCTCTTTGCGGCGAAGCTCGTCGAATTCCACGGCATCAAGCTCGATCTGGATGTCGATCCTATCCAAAAGCGGACCGGAAAGCTTATTCATATAGCGGCGTATGCTCTGCGGCGTACACGTGCATATATGCTTCTTCGACCCGAAATTTCCGCAAGGACAAGGATTCATACTTGCGATGAGCATAAAATGCGCGGGATAACGCACCGTCTGCTCAACTCTCGCCACCGTGACCGTTCCGTCCTCCAAAGGCTGACGAAGCGTCTCCAAAGTATGCCTTGCATATTCCGGCACTTCATCAAGGAATAAGACGCCGTGATTCGCGAGAGAAACTTCGCCCGGTTTCGCTTTTGCGCCGCCTCCGATGAGCGCGGGAACCGTCGTACTGTGATGCGGCGTTCGGAAAGGTCTTGTTGTGACGATCCCTTTCTTCCCGTCAAGGATCCCAGCCACGCTATGGATCTTCGTCACTTCAATCGCTTCCTCGAAGCTGAGATCCGGCATAATGCTGACGACACACTTTGCGAGCATACTCTTGCCTGCGCCGGGAGGACCGATCATCAAGACGTTATGCCCGCCCGCTACGGCGATCTCAAGCGCTCGTTTCGCCGCGAATTGTCCTTTTACATCCGCGAAGTCCACGTCGTATATGTCCTCTTGACTTTCCGAAGCAAAGTCACGAAAAGGGATCGCTTCCGCGCCCTCGCCTTCGATGACTCCGCAGGCTTCTTTCAAACTGCCGACGCAATACGCTTCGATCCCCTTGATGAAACTGGCTTCCGCCGCATTCTCTTTGGGAATGATGAATTTCGTATAGCCCTGCTGCATGCCCGAGATCAAAAGTGCGATGATCCCATTCACGGGACGAAGCTTTCCGTCGAGCGAGAGCTCGCCGAGGATCACGTAATCCCGATACGCCGCAGAGGAGATCTGCCCGGAAGCCGCCAAAACGCCTATCGCAATGGGAAGATCGAAAAGCGAGCCTTCCTTCTTGGTGTCGGCGGGAGCAAGATTCACGATCACGCGCTTCACGGGGAAGTGATATCCGCTGTTTTTCACGGCGGAGGTCACCCGTTCCGCCGCTTCTTTGATCGCGGTATCGGGCAAACCGATGATCTCCACTTTCGGGAGACCGGCATTGATGTCGATCTCGATGTCGACCTTATAGCCGTCGAGACCGTTCAGCGAGAAACTATTTATTTTCGCCAGCATCTGCGTTCTCTTCCTTTTTCTTGAAGAGCGTCGCGACTTTTTCCTTGCAGAAGGTCGCGACTTTCACGGCGACGGACTTCACCTGCGCCGCAAAGTACTTGAAATAATTCTCCTCGATGATCACGACGCCTTTGGTCTGATCTTTGACGCAGATCGAATACAAAACGTAAGCAAAGTATCCGAGCAAAGCGACATTCGCGACGGAGAAGATGATGAGCACGGGATCAGCCGCGGTCATATAGATCAGATCCGAATTCAATCCCGAGCCGAAATATCCGCCGATCATCATCGTATAAGACATATTCAAAAGCGTCGTCACAGAGAACCCGCCGAAGAGTTTCAACGCCCTTCTGTCGCCGGAGATCATTCCGTATACGAGCAAGAGCAAGAGCGCCGGATAAATGAGGAGCGTATCCACCGCCGAAGTCATCACGAAAGTCAGCGCGAAAGTAAAGGCGGAGAGAAGCAAAAGATCCAATCTGCTTCTCGACTTGAAGAAAAGATAAATCGTGAAGCCGATCGCCACCGCGACGAAGATGCCGTTAAAGACATAGGACGCCGTATTCGCCGCTTTTGCGCCGAGCCCGAAGAGACCGTACATCGTGAAGGCATTCTCCGTAAACCCTGTATGCGCAAGGAAAGCGGAGATATACTTCGTCAACGCCGCAAAGGGCTTCCCTTCCGCAAAGAAACCGAGCGTGAAAGGCAAAGCGATGAGATAAAGCGCGATGACGGAAGACGTAAGCGTGACGGAGATCCCCATCTTATATTCGTCTCCCTTCGTGAAGAAGACGAAGAAGATATAGACGAGAAGCAAGGGCAAAAGCAACATCGCTTCCGTCATAAAGAGCAAAGCAACGCTGAAATAGATGATCGCCGCGATATACTTCTTATCCAACAAAGAGACCAAGCTCAAGAGGATGAAAAGCGCTCCGAGAGGCGCATACGTTCCCCAACCTGCCGAAGCAAAGAAGAAAACGGGGATCAAAGCATAGACGCCCGCGAAGAGCGCGGAAATATACTGATTGTATTTACGATTCGCAAGAAGATAGATCACGAAGACCGCCACAAGATCCGCAAGCACCGCGGGGATCTTGACGAAAATGGCAAAGCCCATGGAGCTCGAGACCAGATTCAAAGGCTTCGCAAGCAAGCCGAATATCCAAAGGAGATAAAGTGAACCGATCGGCGTCGTGCTTCCCTTTTCGAAATAAAAGGTCTTTGCGCCCACGTCCGCAAGCTGCGTCGCCTCATTCACATACGTTCCGAGAGTGGAGCCGCCCTGAATGAAGCTGATCGTAATGAGTCTCACGGCAAATGCGAGAAGCTCGCAAAGGATAAGCATAAACGCCGCGCTCTTAAAGAAATTCACGTTCGCGCCGTTATCCAAATCATTCGAAAGCATCGCGCCCTTCTTGGACATCATTCTGCGGAGAGCCGCATACGCCGCATAAAGCGCCAAGGCGCCGAGCACCGTCGTGAGCGTCACAAAGACGATCCCGCTCGTATTCGTGAGATAGTCCGCGTTAAAACGAAGCGATTCCTTGGAGGCGGAGGCAAGATCGGGCACGACCGTGTCGATGACGCCATCCACTTTTTGCAAGGAGATCCCGTCGAAATAGGCGGTACCTTCCGCATTGTATTTCGCCGTGCCGACGCCGAAGCGCACGACGACCTCATTTGCCGAGGCGCTATTGAAATAACACTTGAGCTCTTTCCAGTCTCCCGCTTTCGTCGCAATGTCATGGACGATGGTGTAATCAGAATCGATGGCGATATAAGCGCCGCCGAGCTCATCAGAGACAGAGAGCGCGGAAGGGATCTTGACTTTCGCAGTGAGCAGATACGTACAATTCTTTTCCAAAGAAACCGTTTGCGTATAGGAATTAAACGCCTTGGAAGTCACGGAAACAAAGCTCTCGCCCGCCGCTTTATAATTGACTGATCCTTCATTCGGATGTTCGACAGTGGCAGCGGTCTCATCCTCCGCGGCAAGCGCAGTCCAAGCGGAAAGCGAATCATCGAAAGAACCGTTCGTGATAAGCTCTGCGTCTACGTCCGTCTTCACGGTCTTACACGCCGCAAAGAGCGTAAGGACCAAGAGCAATGACAAGATGACCAAAATTACTTTCTTCATAGCAATACCTCACATAAGTATTCACTCTTATTCTAAATACTTTACGTACTTATATCAAGTATTTTCGCCAAGTAAATAATTAAAATAATTTATTTATTATATAAATATGCCTCGCCCTTGCAAGCGCACGAAAAAAACACACCGCTTTCTTTTATGACCGAAGCGATGTGCTTTTATACGATGATCTCGCGGGCATCTTCCCGCACCCTTTCCGCGACGGAAATTACTTCGCCGCCTTGACCTTCGCCGCCTTACCGGTGCGACCTCTCATGTAATAGAGCTTTGCGCGTCTTACATCGCCGCGACGGACGACTTCGATGCTCTCGATCTGGGGAGAATGGAGCATGAAGGTCTTCTCCACGCCGACGCCGTAGGAGATCTTGCGGACAGTAAACGTCTCGCGAATGCCGCCGTTCTTACGGGCGATCACAAGACCTTCGAAGGTCTGGGACTTGATCTCTTCCTTGACGGACTTATCCGTTCTTGCGTTCTTGGACTTATTCGCATCCGTGCCGCCACGGGTGATCTCTTTGAACTTAATATGCACCTTAACGGTGTCGCCGATATTAAAGGCAGGGATATTCTCCTTCATCGCGGCTTTTTCCATGGTCTCGATAACATTACTCATTTGACTTTTCCTCCTAAATATACTAAGTGTTCGTGCCCGATATGTCAGCAGAGGACCACCCGAAGTCTATGATATACTATCATATTTCAAATCATTACGCAAGCGATTTTTCAAATAATTTTACGAGCGATGATACTTCGCCGCGTCATTCAATGTAAAAGCATTTTCCGTATGTCGGACAATGCCGCCCGGGAAACACTCGACGACGTCGAATCGCACCGAAGCGCGGTCATATATCCCTTGCGATAAAAGATATTGCTTGGCGACGGTGACGATCTTGCTCACCTTTCGTGCGGTGACCGCTTCTATGGGCTCACCGTGCTCGGCGCTCGTACGCGCTTTCACTTCCACAAAGACGATCACATCCTCTTGCCGCGCGATGAGATCGATCTCGCCGATCTTCGTCGCGTAATTCGCGCAAAGGATCTTATACCCTTTCGCTTCGAGAGCGCGCCTTGCGAGCGCCTCTCCTTTCACCCAAACTTCACGCTTATTCATCATCCGTAAAATGTTTGATGAATGTCCTTCGATGAATGGGACAAGGACCGATCTTGCGGAGCGCATCCGTATGCTCTTTCGTGCCGTAACCCTTATGTTTTAAGAAGCCGTACTCGGGATAAAGCGCGTCGTAATCGCGCATAAGCCGGTCTCGATACACTTTGGCGAGAATGGACGCCGCCGCAATGGAATAAGACAAGGCGTCTCCCTTGATAATGGAGCGCGTAGGGACTTTTGCCTTCAACTTCACCGCGTCGACAAGCACGACGTCGGGCGGGATCGGCAGCCCGTCGATACAAGCATACATGGCTTTTTTCGTGGCTTCGAGAATATTGATCTCATCGATCACCTTCTCATCGACCGCTACGATCTTATATGCGATCGCTTTCTCGCGAATGACATCATAAAGCTTTTCCCGCTTTTTCTCCGAGACCTTTTTACTGTCGTCTACGCCTTCGATGGGATCATCAAGCGGCATAATGACCGCCGCAGCGACGACGGGACCGGCGAGAGGGCCTCTCCCCGCTTCGTCCATACCCGCGATAAAATACGCGCCTTTCTCCATCTCTTCTTTTTCAAAGCGAAGCGTATCTTTTTCCTCAGTATTCATCGGGCGTCTCCAAAATGATTTTTCCGAGCCTGCATTTTCGGAAATCATCCAAAAGCGCGACCGCCGCCTTGTCGAGATCCGGCTCTCCGCCGCGCAAGATCAAGCCTCTTTTCTTTGCGATCCTTTCGAGCACCGCAAGGGGATCTGCCGAAAGCTCGATTTGATAGCGTTCCGCAATTTTTTGCGGATATTTCCGCAGAAAAAATTTTATCAATTCCAAAGAAAGTTCCGTCGTATCGACGACCGCATCGCGCACGGAACCGATGAAAGCGAGATGAAGACCCGCCACCTCGCTCTTCATACTATGCGAAAGCGTGCCCGGAGTATCCAAGAGCGAGATCCCGTTATCAAGGCGCACCCATTGCTCCCCTTTCGTGACCCCCGGTCGATCTCCCGTCACCGTTCGTTTTCCCTTGCAAAGGGCGTTGATCAATGTGGATTTCCCGGTATTCGGCATGCCGATGACCATCGCTTTTACGGCATAATTTACCCCTTTCGCCCTGTTTCGTTCGATCTTTTCCTTATTCAGCTTGGAAAGCGCGGAGATCACTTTTCCGCTATCTTTCCCGATCGTGCTCGATACCGCGATCGTCCGCATCCCTTTCGCCGCAAAAAAAGACTCCCACGCCGCGATGGCGCCGCGTTCCACGAGATCGCTCTTATTGAGGACGTAAAGAACGGGCTTTGCGGATACAAGATTATCGAATTCCGGGTTAATGCAAGAATGCGGAGCGCGCGCGTCTAATACATAGATCAGACTGTCCACCCGCTTCAAGCTTTCTTCCATTTGGCGCTTTGCTTTCGCCATATGTCCCGGAAACCATTGTATGATCATTCTTTTTCCTTTTTCAAAAGATCGGGACGCAGTTTTTTCGTCAGTTCGAGCTGACGCTCCCGACGCCATTTCGCCACTTCGGCGTGATTTCCCGACACCAAAACGTCGGGGACACGCATTCCGCGAAATTCCTGCGGACGCGTATACTGCGGATATTCGAGAAGTCCCGCCGCAAAGGACTCTTCTTCCGTGCTTTCCTCGCTTCCGAGCACGCCGTCCACATAGCGGGCGATGGCGTTGATCGTCACCATACAAGGGAGATCTCCGCTCGTGAGCACGTAATCTCCGATGGAAAGCTCCTCATCGATGCAAAGGTCGATGACCCTTTGATCGATCCCTTCATAGCTCCCGCAAAGGAAGAGAAGCTCCTCTTCTTGCGACAGCGAAAGCACTTTTTTCTGCGAAAGCGTCTCCCCTTTCGGCGAGAGATAGATCCTTTTGGCTCGATGCTCGGGATCCGCTGCTTGGACGCAGTCATATATGGGTTGCGGCGTCATCAGCATACCCGCGCCGCCACCGAAAGGATAATCGTCGCATTTCTTATGCTTATCTTCGGAAAAATCGCGGATATTATAGACTTCCAAAGAGAATTTCCCGGCGTCAAGCGCCTTTTGCAAGATACCGACGGTCAAACCTTGATACGCTTCGGGAAAGAGGGTCAAAACCTTAATCTTCATAGACCGCCACCTCGCTAAAAGCTTTTTCTTCAAAGGTCACTGTTTTCGCCGCAAGATCCGCCTGCATTTGCAACTTTTTCAAAAAAGGGAGCATGATCGTCACACCTTTCCCCTTGATCTCGATGACGTCCGCCGTGCGGCCGCCTTTATAGATCTCCGAGATCGACCCGATCTCTTTTTCTCCGACGAAGACGCGCAAGCCGACCAAGTCATCTATAAAATATTCATTTTCCTTCAAGCCTTCCGCTTCCGTCCGATCGACATATATGATCTTCCCGCGAAGGAGCTCGGCGTCGTCTCGATTCATAACGCCCTGAATGGAGAGGATCACGGCGTCTCCCGCTTTGCGCGCGGAGATCTTGCATTTGATATCCTCCAAATAAGCATTTTTTATACGGCAAAAAAGTTCGGGACTATCCAAAAGAACGGACGCCCGAACCTCGCCTTTTATGCCGTGTGGTTTAGTTATTTTCGCTACTGCCAGCCTCATCGGTCTCTCTGATCTCCACGTCATAACGCTTATTCCGCTTGGAAGCGGCTGCTTTGACGATGAGACGGATCGCTTTCGCCGTTTTACCGCCGCGACCGATCACTCTGCCGATATCCTCGGGAGAGAGCGTGATCGTAATGAGACGATCCTCCTCGCTGACGGTAACGGTGAAATCCGAGTTTCCGGTCAAGGACTCAACGATATATTCTACGAGCTCTTGCATGCTTATTCACCCTTCTCTTCGAAGACGCCGGCTTTCTTCAAGATCACTCTGACGGTGTCGGTGGGCTGAGCGCCGTTCGAGATCCACTTCTTCGCAAGATCCACGTCGACTTTGATGGTCTCGGGATTGGTCATCGGATCGAAATATCCGACCTGCTCGATGTACATGCCGTCTCTTGCTTTCCTGCTGTCCACCGCAACGATACGATAGCAGGGCTTGCCCTTCGCGCCGATTCTTGTAAGTCTGAGTTTAACCATTTCTTTATACCTCCGTAAGTATATTCCTTTTATTTATCAGAAAGGGAATCCCCCTCTTCTTCCGCTTCTCATACGTTTCATCATTTCCCTCGAAGCTTCAAACTGCTTCAAAAGAGAATTCACGTCTTGCAATTCCGTTCCGCTGCCTGCGGCGATACGTTTCTTCCTGCTCGCCTTGATGATGTCGGGGTGATTTCTCTCCTCCTCCGTCATAGACTGGATAATAGCTTTGGTCCGCGCAAGACGACCTTCGTCCACGCTGAGATCCTGCCCACCGAGCTTGGAAGCGAGCCCCGGGATCATGCTCACCATTTGCGTGAGACTTCCCATGCTCTTCATCTTATCAAGCTGCATAAGATAGTCGGACAAAGTGAAGCTCTGCTCGCGGAATTTCTTCTCGAGGGCTTTCGCCTCCTCCTCCGTATACGCCGATTGCGCCTTCTCGATGAGGGTCAGGACGTCCCCCATGCCGAGGATCCTCGACGCCATCCTCTCGGGATGGAAAGGCTCGATATCCCCCATCTTTTCGCCCGTACCGCAGAAACGAACGCTTTTCCCTGTGACCGCTTTGATGGAAAGCGCGGCGCCGCCTCTCGTATCGCCGTCGAGCTTGGTCAGGATCACGCCCGTGATGTCCAAAAGCTCATTAAATTTCTCCGCGACATTCACGGCGTCTTGACCCGTCATGGAATCCACCACGAGAAGGATCTCATGCGGTTTCAAGAAAGCCTTGAGCTCTTTGAGCTCGTCCATCAAAGCTTCGTCGATATGAAGCCTGCCCGCCGTATCCACGATGAGGGTATCATATCCGCTCTTCGATGCGACGTCAAGGGCGTGCTTCACGATCTTCAAGGGAGGAATCTGTCCCTTCTCGATGACGGGGACGCCTGCCTTCTCACCCACCCTTTGGAGCTGAAGGATCGCTGCCGGACGATAGATATCGCAAGCCACGAGCGCAGGCGACTTCCCGTTCTTTTTCAGCATGGCGCCGAGCTTCCCGCACATCGTGGTTTTACCGCTTCCCTGCAAGCCGCACATCAAGATGATCGTAGGCGGCTTATCCGCGACAACGAGCTTGGTATGCGCGCCGCCGAGAAGGTTGATGAGCTCTTCATTCACGATCTTGATGACTTGCTGCGTCGGCGTAAGGCTCTTTAAGACCTCTTCGCCGATCGCTTTTTCCGTGACGGCGGCAATGAAATTCTTTGCGACGGTGAAATTTACGTCCGCTTCCAAAAGCGCGACGCGTACTTCACGCATAGCTTGCTTGATCTCAAGCTCGGTCAATGCGCCTTTATTCTTCAGTTTGGAAAAAATGTGATTCAGCCTCGTGCCGAGTCCTTCGAATGCTCCCATTTATCCCTCCAAAATATCATACAAGCCTTTCAGCTTCTCCCGATCCTCTTCGGAAAGCGCGTCCAAAGCGGCGGTCAAATCACGTTTCAACGCGATCTTTTTCACTTTTTCTTCGTAATTCTGCAAGGTACTCACCGCATGGCGAACGGCGTCGCGAACGGCTTGACGCGTCACGCCGAACTCCTCCGCCACTTAGAGGAGGGACATATCACACTCCGTATACATGCGAAGCATTTCCCGCTGTTTTTCGGTCAATAACTCGCCATATTCCGTTATCAGCGACGCGATCTCGACGCGATCCTTCAGCTCCATCTTATCCCCTATAAAGCAAAATTACTTTACACAGTATAAAACAAAAGCGATCACCTGTCAAGCATTTTTACTTGACATTAGTTTTTTTCTTGAATCGCAAAAATCATTTATTCCGCTATTTGACGGTTCCGCCGCAGACAGTCCATGAATAGCGACTTATTTGCGTTAAAGAAGAAATGCTGAACTCAGACAAAGCAAAAGATACGCTGTACTGTGTGTTTTTACTTACATTTCCGATGATTTTATTTTTTGTGCAAAGAAGTGTTCCCTTTTGATCATAGAATTTAAACTCAATTTGGAGATTCTCAATATCCGACTTTGGGGTAATTTTCAAATTATAGCTAAAGGAAAGAGACTCGTCCTGCTTAATTGTAATATCAGCGTTATTCGCGCTACGCGAAATGATTCCGGCAGAACCTGCTTTTCGATTCATCACTATATATGGAATGATTGTAACCAAAACAACAAAGATGACGGCGCAAATAAGTCCTATTGCAATTTTCCAACTTCCGCCTTTTTGCTCTTCTCCCTTTTCTTGGGGAGTAGCATCTGTCGTGGGAGATAAAGAAGAAACCCCCTCGCCTATAGGCTTTTCATTGTTTCCACCATTGAGCTCGATAACCTTATTTCCTTGCCGTTTCTCGTCCGATTTGGCATTCCCCTTCTTAATCCTACCATAGATTAAAAATCCGATAATGCAAAAAACTAACGATATAATCAAAACCAAACCCAAAGGAGTTATAGAAAACTTATATGTTTCTGTATTTATAGGCTCACTCGCCAAAATAAACAGCATAACTGAATCAGGGGACGATCGCAGAAATGAATTCCGAGGCGTCGAACGGCAAAAGATCTTCTTTCCCTTCCCCTACGCCGACGAAGAGCACCGGCACTTCCATTTCGTTGCAGATGGCGATGACGACGCCGCCTTTCGCCGTGCCGTCCAGCTTGGTGAGAATGATCCCGTCTATATCAATGGCGTCATTGAATATCTCCACTTGCGAGAGGGCGTTTTGCCCCGTCGTGGCGTCAAGGACGATATAACTCCTGTAATCCGCCTCGGGATAATCACGAAGCACGACGCGGTTTATTTTCTTCAGTTCTTCCATCAAGTTCTTTTTATTATGGAGTCTGCCTGCCGTGTCGATGAGGAGGACGTCCGTCTTCTTGGCTTTGCAAGAAGCGATGGCGTCATAAACGACCGCCGCGGGATCTGCCCCTTCTTCGTGCTTGATGATGCGGACGTTGCTTCTATCCGCCCAAACCCCGAGCTGTTCCGCCGCCGCCGCGCGGAAGGTATCCGCCGCCGCAAGCACGACGCTCTTTCCCATCGAGGTGAAATAATGCGCGAGCTTCCCGATCGCCGTCGTCTTCCCCACGCCGTTTACGCCCGCCACAAGAATACACAAAGGATATTCGTAAGGAGGGACCTCATAATCGATCATTTCTTGCAAGATCTCGGCAAAGACGCCTTTCGCGTCTTCCGTCGCGGAAAGCCGCTTTTCATAGCAACGCTCACGGAGCTCTTCCACGGCAGTCGCCGCGGTTTCCACCCCTACGTCCGCGCTGATGAGCGCCATCTCGAGGTCTTCATAAAATTCGTCATTGAGCGCACGTCCCTTAAAAAGCTCGTATATCTTCTTGGAAAACGCTTCTTTCGTCCGCTTGAGTCCATCCGCGATCTTGCCGAAAAATCCCATCTTACGCCTCCGCTTTCGCTGCGATATCGCTCAGTTTCACGGCGATGACTTTCGACACGCCGCGCTCCTCCATCGTAACGCCGAAGAGCTCGTCCGCAAGCTCCATAACGGGCTTTTTATGCGTGATGACCACGAATTGCGTGTCACGGCTGTACTTCTTGAGATAATTTGCAAGAAGGATCGTATTACTTTCATCCAGCGCCGCCTCGATCTCATCCAAAATAGAGAACGGCATCGGGCGCAAGCGCAAGATCGCAAAGAGGATGGCGATCGAAGTCAAAGCCTGCTCGCCGCCGGAGAGGGAATGCAAATTCTGTTGCGCTTTTCCGGGGAGCTTCACCACGATATCAACGCCCTTTTCAAGCTCTTCCGTATGCTCGGGATCGACGTCCACAAGGACGAGCTCGGCATTGCCGCCGCCGAAAAGATCGGCAAAGGTTTTCTTGAAATTCTGATTGATCTGCTCGAACGCCACATTGAATTTTCCGAGCATATCGGCATTCATCGCGGCGATAAGCTTCTCCAAATCCTCTTTCGCTTTCACGAGGTCTTCGAGCTGCGAAGAAAGCTCCTCGTGGCGCGCCATAACGTTCTCATAATCCTCAAAGGCATTGAAATTGATGCTGCCGAGCTGCGAGATCTTGCCGCGCAGGCTTGCGATCGCGGCGGGAGCTTGCGACGGGTCGAATCCGTCCTCGTCGCGGAGGGCGAGCATCTCTTCTTCCGTCAACTCATACTCTCCGAGCACTCTTTCGCGCAAAGACGCAAGATCACCGTCTATCTTCTCCACCTTGCTTTCTTCGCGGGCGCGCTTATCCATAATGGAATTGATGACGTCATTGATGGCGTCTCTGTCTTTATCCACCTGCGAGAGCAAAGCGCGAAGCGAAGCTTTCTCCATGTCTTTCATTTGCATCTCTTTTTCGATTTCATCGAGACGCGCTTGCTCCGAAACGGAGAATTCCAAAGCGGGCGCATGGCGCTCCGTCTCTTCTATCTCCGCAAGAACGGCTTGCAATGAAGACCTTTTATCGCCGAGCACCGCTTCGCCCGCCGATTTCTCATCTTCAAGGCGTTTGACATCATTTTCGATCTGCGAGATCTCGATCTGCAAAGAAGAAGCTTCCACTTGCGCGTTCGTCACCGCGGCGGAAAGAGCGTCTCTGCGCTTACGCATGATCTCCGTATCCTCTTTGGATGCCTTCGCCATGCCTTGCGCGCTCTTCCGTTTTCCCTCGATATCCTGATTAAGCGCTTCGGCGTTCTTGATATCTTTCATAATAACGTCAAGCTTCGCGTCCACTTCGTCGAGCTCTTTTTGATCTCTCGTCATGCGATCCGTCGTCTCTTTGATCAATGCGTCGGACGTGGCGATACGCTCGGTCTCCGTCGTAATGTCGAGATCCACCTGCTGGATATCGTCTCTCAAAGAATAGATATCCGTCTCCACGTCTTTCGTCTCATTCTCCATACGGGTGACGTCAGCGCGCAGCTTCTCTCGCTCGATAAAGAGCTTTTTCAGCTCTTCCTGCGCGTCATTAAGCTCACGCTCCTTGCTGAGATGGAAAGAAGTCTTCTGACGACGGCTGCCGCCTGTGATCGTTCTGCGCGGATCAATGATATCCCCGTCGAGCGTAACGATCTTCACGGCATAGTCATAGCGATCCGCCATTTCACGCGCGCATTCGAGATCTTCCGCGATGACCGTGCGTCCGAGAAGCTGCGAGATCACGTCGGAATGACGCGGATCGTACTTGATGAGATCCGAACAAATGCCGATCGCGCCGCGCATATTCAAAACGCCCCTATATTCATAAGCCAGCGCCTGCGGGCGCGCCTTATTCGCGGGGATCATCGTGGCGATGCCGTATTCATGACTTTTCAAATAATTAACGATATACACGGCGTCCGTGTCCGTGGGCGTAACGATATGCTGGACGGAAGCGCCGAGCGCCGCCTCGATGGCGACTTCATACTCCTGCGGCACTTTGATAAGCTGACCTACGACGCCCTCGATATGCGAAGCGAGGGTACGATCCGTCGCCGCATCATTCAAAAGGAGCTTTACCGCTTGCTGATAGCCTTCGTGCTGACTGACGATATCCGCCAAAGCGCGAACTCTGCCCTCTTTATTCCCGTATTCGGCATTGAGCGCATTCAAGCGGACGTTAGACTGATAAAGCGTTTGTCGGAGATCGTTATATTCTCCGCTGCGCAAAGCGCGCTTTTCGCGAAGCGCTTGCTTTTTCTTCGTGAGAGAATCGATACGAGCGAGCGAAGACTGCTTCGCTTTCTCTTCTCTTTCGATCAATGCCGCCGACGTGCGCACTGCCACTTCGAGAGAGGACTTGCGCTGTCCGAGCGAACCCGCTTCCGCATTATATCCCGCGAGAGAGGATTTGACGTCCGAGAGCCTGCCGAAGACGTCGAAAACTTCATTATTCGAACGCTCGATCGAGCTTTCATTGCCTGCGATCTCTTCGGACAATTCATACAATTTAGAGGTCAAGCCGCGCAACCTCTGCTCCGCAAGATAGGACTCTTTTCTTCGAATATCCAGAATACTGCCCGCTTCGAGGAGGGTCTCGGAAGTGACCCCATACTCTTTCTCCGCTTCTTCCAACTCGGCTTCGAGCCTTGCTTTCTCCTCCGTAAGATGGTCGATCTTGCCTTTATAAACAGCCATTAAGCCGCTATTCTTCTCACTGCTGACCTTGAGCTTTTCTCTCTCCTCGAAGAGGGAACGCACTGCCTTTTCATTCGCCTCGATGTCCTCAAGCGTTTGATTATGGCGCATGGCAAGATGGAGAGAATCGCTCTCCTTTTGACGGAGCTCTTCCGTATACGCCTTTACATTCTCGGCGATGACTCTTTTTTTGCGGACGCTGTCTTCGCGCGAATGGAGATAATAATTCACCTCTTGATAGCGCATCTGCTCTTTGTACTCAAAGAATTTCTGCGCGGCGTCGCGCTGCTTTGCGAGAGGAACGAGCTGGCGCTCGAGCTCCGCCGTTATATCGGACAAACGAACGATGTCTTCGCCCGCGCGGCCGAGCTTACGCTCCGTCTCCACCTTTTCCGCTTTGGTCTTCGCGATGCCTGCCGCCTCTTCGAAGATCTGACGTCTGTCGATAGGCTTGGACTCCATGATCTCCGCCACTTTTCCCTGTCCGATGATGGAATAACCGTCCTTGCCCGCGCCCGTATCGCGCATAATATCGAGAATATCGCGCAAACGGCAAATATTGTGGTTCAAATAATACTCGCTCGTACCGGAACGATAGAGCTTACGCGTGACAACGACTTCTTCTCTGTCCGTCTTGAAAATATGATTGGAATTATCGAAAACGAGGGAGACTTCGCAATAAGACATCGAAGGACGCTTTTCCGTGCCGTTAAAGATGACGTCTTGCATCTTCTGCCCACGGAGCGCCTTCGCACTCATCTCGCCGAGAACCCAACGAACAGCGTCCGCGACATTACTTTTGCCGCAGCCATTCGGTCCGACAATGCCCGTGAAACTATTCTGAAAGTCTATGACGGTCTTGCCGGCAAAGGATTTGAATCCTTGCAGTTCGAGTCTCTTGAAATTTACCATGCGTCTCCCATCGATAGGTCACAAAAAACCTATTTTATGAGATTATAGCATACTTACGTAGTAAAAATAAAGTGATTTCGACAAAGTAATGAAAAAGAGAGCCGTATCTTTTCCGAAAAAGAGATAAAATCCCGCAAGAAGGTTTTATCCCTCGGAAATCTTTGCCAAACCCGGCTTGCAAGCTTCGTTTTCCGCGGCGCGAATGCTTCCGCCTTTTCCGACGCCGACGCTCTTACCGTCGACATAGACTTCCACGGTGAAAACCTGTCCTTTTTTCGTGACGGAGACGGTATTCGGCGCGTGATAGCTCCAACGATGCTTCTCGCAAAGCTCTTTAAGCTCGCTCTTATAATCCTTTGCGCGGAAAGGCAAAGTGCGGATCGTGCGCTGCACGAAATCCACCGCCTCCCGAATGCCACCGTCCAAACAGATCGCCGCGGTGACCGCCTCATACAGGTCGCATTTCATCTTGACGGAAAGCGCGCAATTTTTTCTGCGGCAAGCAGCGGAAAATCCCAGCTCGTCCGAAAGAAAAGAAAGCGGCTCCTTGGAGACCATCGAAGCGCGGGTCTTGGACATCTCCCCCGCCTCGAGAGCGCTCTCGCGATAAAGAATGTCGGATACGACGTAATTCACAAGACTGTCACCGAGAAATTCCAAACGCTCGTAATTATCTGTGCTCGCGGAGCTATGCGTCAAGGCTCTCGCAAGGAGCGTTTCGTCCTTGAAAGAATATCCTATTTTAGCTTGTAAAAGAGAAAAATCAGACATATTATTCTCCCTTCGAGACCATCTCGCATACGCCGCCGAGAACCATATCTCTCGCCTGGAGGATCGCACCGCAGATCGACTTCGCTTTGGAAGCTCCATGCGCTTTCACCACAGGCTTTTTGACGCCGAGGAAGGCGGCCCCGCCCTGCTCGTTATAATCGAGGGTTTTCTTCAATTCTTTGAAAATCGGTTTTAAGAGCAACGCGCCCAATTTCGCGCGAAAAGACCCATTTACCTTTTCTTTAAGAAGCGAAAAGACCGCGTTTGCAGTCCCTTCCGCGCTCTTTAAAGCGATATTCCCGTCGAATCCGTCCGCGACGACCACATCCACATTTCCAGAGAGGATGTCTCTCGCTTCGACATTTCCGACAAAACGAATGTCGGCTGCCTCCGACAACAAATGATATGCCTCCACGGAGAAAGCATTCCCTTTCGCGGATTCCGCGCCGTTATTCAAAAGCGCAACGCGCGGAGTCTCCACGCCGAAGACGCCTTTGGCATAAGCAGACGCCATTTTGGCGAACCCGACAAGATAAGAGGGCTTGCAATCCACGTTCGCTCCGCAATCACAAAGAATGACTTTTCCGCCCGTGACCGTAGGCAAAGCGGGCGCAAGCGCGGGTCTCTCCACTCCTTCGAGCCTGCCGATCTTCAAGGTGGCGCCGATGAGGACGGCGCCCGTCGAGCCTGCGGAAACAAGCGCGTCCGCTTCCCCTTTTTCCACAAGATCAAGCGCGACAACAAGGGAGCTTTCTTTTTTCCTGCGGATCGCGAGCGTGGGCGTTTCCTCACAAGAGATCACCTCATTCGCGGGACACATCGTGAGCCTACCGCCGAAAGTCTCACCTCCCGCGATCGAAAGCATCTCTTCCGTCTTACCCGTAAGCACGATCTCCAAGGTCGGGTCGAGACGAAGTGCCTCACAAGCGCCTTTCACCACCTCAAACGGAGAATGATCCCCGCCGTATCCGTCTACCGCTATTCGCATAAATCCTCCCTCAATATCTTTCCCTTCTCGGAAAGTCCCGAAACTGCTTGACAAAAAAAACGCTTGACTTTCGTCAAGCGAATTTCATCAGTCATTCGACTTCGTCTTGATTTCCACGACTTTTCTTTGTCCATAGTATCCGCAAGAGGGACAAACTCTATGGCTCTGGATAAGCTCATGACAGTTGGGACATTCTACGAGAGTAGGTCCGCTGATCTTCCAATTCGCCGCGCGGGAATCTCTCCTCGATTTCGATGATTTACACTTCGGTACTGCCATATCATACACCTCCTATTCAACGTGAGATAAGTTACACTAACGATTATTAATTATAGTAAAAACATAAAAGCCTGTCAACAAAAATCATCAAGATTTTATTTCCGAACTTTTACTTCGCCGCAGACTCCACAAGCGCCTTGGTATCGCGCGCGATGACGAGCTCTTCGTTCGTGGGGATCACGAGCACTTTTACTTTGCTGTCCGCCGCCGAGATATCCGAGAATACGCCGCGGGCTTCGTCATTCTTCGCAAAATCCACTTTGATGCCGAGATAATCGAGATCCTTCAAGATCCTGCGACGAACGCTCGTGCTGTTCTCACCGATACCGCCCGTCATAACGAGAGCGTCCACGCCGTTCATCGCCGCCGCATAGCTGCCGATATATTTCTTCACGCCGTATGCGAACATATCAAGGGCGAGGCGCGCCTTGTCATTGCCTTCATTGCAGAGCTTGTCGAGATCTCTGAAATCGCTGACGCCTGCGATGCCGTATACGCCGCTACGCTTATTCAAGCAAACGTTCACCGCATCGGAGATGCTCATACCTGTCTTATTCATAATGGCTTCCAAGAGAGCGGGATCGATATCGCCGCTGCGCGTCCCCATCGGAACGCCTGCGAGCGGGGTGTATCCCATCGAAGTGTCGACGCACTTCCCTGCCTTGACCGCCGCCATCGAAGATCCGTTCCCGAGATGACAAGTGATGATCTTCGCATCCTTATTGCCAAGATACTTGATCGCCTCGGAAGAGACATATTTATGGCTCGTACCGTGGAATCCGAAACGGCGCATACGCCATTCCGTGTAATACTCGTCGGGAAGCGCATAACGGAAAGCATAGTCGGGCATCGTCTGATGGAAAGACGTGTCGAAAGCCGCGACCTGCGGCACGGGCAAAAGCTTACGGCAAGCGCAGATGCAAGCGATATTCGCGGGCATATGAAGCGGCCCGAGCTCTTTATTCTTCTCGCAGATGCGGACGACTTCGTCGTCGATCAAAACGGACTCTTTGAAATCCTCCGCGCCGTGAAGCACGCGATGACCGACCGCATTGATCTCGGAGAGACTCTTCACCACGCCGTACTCCTTGGAAGTAAGCGCGGAAAGCACCATATTCAAAGCTTCGGTATGGGTGGGCATATCGTGCTCGATCACGATCTTCTCTCCATTCGCCTGATGCGTCAAAGCGGACTTCGGCATCGTGACACGCTCGCAAACGCCCTTCGCGATGACACTCTCCGTCTCCATCTCGATGAGCTGATATTTCAAAGAAGAACTTCCTGCATTGATAACGAGTATTTTCATATTCCTCTCCTTATTTCACGCATTGAACGGCAGTCACAGCCACAACGCCGACAACATCCTCCGCCACGCAGCCGCGGGAAAGATCATTCACGGGAGCGGCAAGACCTTGGCAGATGGGGCCGATGGCTTCCGCACCGCCGAGCCTCTGCGTGAGCTTATATCCGATATTGCCCGCTTGCAGATCGGGGAAAACAAGGACGTTCGCCTTGCCCGCCACGGCACTGCCGGGCGCTTTCAATGAAGCCACTTCGGGGACAAGCGCCGCGTCGAGCTGAAGCTCGCCGTCCAACATAAGGTCGGGCGCTTTCTCATGCGCGATCCTCGTGGCGTTCTGCACCTTCGTGACGTTATCGTGCTTCGCGCTGCCCTTCGTGGAGAAAGAAAGCATCGCCACTCTCGGCTCGATCCCTGCGATCTTCACCGCGCTCTCCGCGCTCGCGATCGCGATATCGGCAAGTTGCTCTTCATTCGGGTCGATATTTACCGCGCAGTCACCATAGACCATAACGTCCTTCTCACCATAGCGAGAACCTTCCGGCAAGCACATAATGAAGCAGCTTGACACCGTGCTGATCCCGGGCGCCGTCTTGATGATCTGAAGAGCGGGACGAAGGGTGTCGCCCGTGCTATGCACCGCGCCGGACACCATGCCGTCCGCGTCGCCCGCTTTCACCATAAGAACGGCGAAATACGTGCAATCCTTCGCAAGACGCGCCGCGTCCTCTTCCGTCATTCCTTTCGCCTTGCGGATATTATAGAGCAATTCGGCGTATTTCGCGGTGAGCTCGCTGTGATTCGGATCAACGATCGTAACGCCGTCCAGCTTCGCATCCGGACACTTCGCATAAATGACCGCGGGATCTCCCACCAAGGTCAAACGAGCGATCTTTTTCTCGCTGATGATCTCCGCGGCGCGAATGATACGCTCTTCTTCGCCTTCCGCGAGTGCGATATGCTTATTCAGCAAAACGGCTTTTTGCTTGATTTCATCCATCAATTTAGACATTTTCCCATCTCCTTTATAAAACGCTTTATTATAAGCAAAAAAAAATGTATAATAATTATAACCCGCACCGCGGGAAAAAGCAAGGATATAAACGTATTTATATATAAAATTAAGCTATGAAAATCGCCGCGATCACAGCCGAATTCAATCCTCTCCATAACGGACATCTCCGTCTTCTTCGTGCCGTGAAGGAGGAGCTTTCCCCGGATCTGCTCCTCGTTCTGCTCGGCGGAGACGTCACGCAAAGAGGCGAACTCGCCCTTTTTGACAAATACACAAGGGCGAAACACGCCGTCAATGCGGGCGCGGATCTCGTTTTGGAGCTTCCGCAGATCTTTGCCGCTTCCTGCGCGGAACGTTTTGCCGACGCCGCCGTCAAGACGCTTTCTTTCGTGGACGCCGAAGAAAAATACATCTGTTTCGGAAGCGAATGCGGCGATCTTACCGCCATCCGAAATGCGGCGAAGATCTTAAACGATGAACCGGAAGAACTCTCCGAAGAATTGCGATCCCTGCTCGAAATGGGCTGTTCTTATCCTGCGGCGCGAGCGCAGGCTTTTCTCCATTACGCAGAAGCGAGGAAGCTCTCCGTCGCAGATCCGACCTTACCGAATAATATCCTCGCGATCGAATACCTGCGCGCCGCGTTGAAAAGAGGGGGCGTTCTTCCTTACACGCTCAAACGAAACGGAGCCTATCAAGCTTCCTCCGTCGACCCGCAAGCGCCCTCCGCTTCCGCTTTACGTCGCGCCTTTTTCGAAGGTGCGCCGACAGACGCCTATCGCGCCGCGCTCCCGGAATACGTGGAAAAAGACCTTGCTCTCGCAAGCAAAGTCGATCATTTCTCCCCTCTTCTCCTTTATCGGCTCTCGACGATCACTCCGGAAGGATTCAAGCGCATAAACGACGTGAGCGAAGGGATCGAGAATCGGATCTTGCGTCTCGCAAAAGAATCCAAGAACGTCGCTTCCCTTGTAAAAGCCGTTTCCACGAAGCGTTACACCGAAGCCCGCGTCTCGCGCATTCTCGTCAGCGCATTGCTCGGCGTCACAAAACTTGCTTTCGAGAGCGAGATCGACGCGCCGCCCTATTACAAAGTCCTTGCGGTGAAAAAAGAAAAGACGGATATCCTCTCGCTTTTGAGCCGCGCGGGACAAGTGATCACGGGCGAGACCGAAGCGAAAGAAAGCGGACGTTTTTCGGCAATGATCGACGCAAAAGCCCACGAGATCTACTCGATCGCGAAAGAAGCGCCCGACCTCGAATCCGGCATGCTCGTCCTCTGATCACAAAAAAACAGCCCCTAAACCCAAACACAAGCCGAACGTAATTATAGATTGCGTTCCTTTCATCAGCAGGAGTCTCCCGCTTTTCACCCCTGCCTTCCCGAGAAAAGCCAAGGTCTGCAAAATGACGGACAGCCCGCCGAAAGAGATCGCCGCCGCAGCGAGCGCCGCCGTCATACAGGGCGGCAAAGCGCATTCCGAAAAGACGACGCAACCTCTCGTCACCTCAAAAAAGGAATAAACGAGTCCAGAAACGACATTCGACCGAGCAAGGACATCCGTCCCGAAAAGTCCGATCAGATCCGTAAAAATGTCCGCCGAAAGATTCGTCAGCGCGATGAAACCTCCGACGAGCGCAAGGGACAGAACGCTTTCATACATCGCGTCCGACAAGAGCGTATCGCTCTTCAAGATCAAGAGCGGCGGAAGCGGTTTTTCCGCATTTTTCCTTTTCTTGACGCAATGCAAAAATCCATTCAGCAATGCGCCGAGATAATGTGAAATCAAGATCACCCACCCCGCTTTCACATTTCCGAGAATGGCGGATCCAACGCTTCCGAGCACGAACATACTTCCGCTCGTGGAGGCAAAAGACGACGCTCTGCGCACATCCTCTTCCCCAACGAGCCCTTTATCATAAAGATCCCCGAGAACGCGCGCGCCGACGGGATATCCGCTGAGGAGGCTCATCACCAAAGCATAGCCGCAGATCGGCGCGACGCCATACGCTTTAGCGACGGGCTTGCCCACGCTGCGGGCGATGCCTTCCGCGCCGCCCACCGCCGTAAAAAGCTTCGTAAAAAAGAAATACGGCAACATCGAAGGCAAGACCGACGCCGTAAAAAGAAGGATCCCATTCTTCACCGACGCGAAATATCTCGAAGGATCGATGAGGAGGACGATCAACAATAAAAGGATGAGGATCGCGGATTTTCGGACACGCATATCGATATATATGCCGGATCCTTTCGGAATATCGTAAAAAAACTCCCTTCGCGAAGAAGGGAGAAGCGATCTTTCTCTAATACTATCTATCGTCTTTATTCGTGCGCTTGCGGAATTCATTGCGCACTTCATCGATGAGCATCAAAGACTCATTCAGCCTAACGGCGGAATCATAAAGCTGCGCATCCAATTTCTGCGTGACGGAATATTTCAGCTGCTCACAATACTCTCGCGTGGAGCGGATAAGCGCATCCGACTCCTCTTTGGCTTGCGCGAGGATATCCGACTCATTTAACAATTTTTCCCGCGTGGCGTTCGCATTGCGCAAAACCGCGTCTGCCTTCCGTTGCGCGTCTGCGATGAGCTCGTCTTGCTGCTTCAAAATGGACATCGCATCATAAAAGCTCTGCGGAACGGCATCGCGCAACTGTCCGAGAAGCTCCGCCACCTTGTCTTGGTCCACATATACTTTACCGGAGAAAAAACCTTTCTTTTTGCTTAAAAGAAGGTCTTCCAATTCGTCGATAATCGCTACAACGTCATCCATTTTTCTTCCTCCCGTACCGTGCGACGAGCGCCGCTACATTCTCACTCAAGTATTTTTCCGCATTTTCTCCGCGAAGGATCGCCTCGCGCGCCGCAGTGGAATTTACGTCAGCAAGATCTTCTTCCGCAAAGAAAAAGACTGTTTCTTTCCCATGCGCGCGGTTATAGGCCGCCATTTCCCGCTCGTACGCAAGGTCTTCCGCGCCGCGTATTCCGCGAACGAGCAAAGCCGCGCCGACTTTTTCTGCCGCGTCGACCGCCATCCCGTCATAAAAGAAAGCTTCGATCTTATCCCCGAAAGCCGACTTGAGCATCTCAAGCCGCTCTTCCACGGAGAACATCGTCTCTTTCTCCGGATTCACAAGGATCGCAACCGCCGTCTCCTCAAAGGCGCCGAGGGCGTCTTCGATGAGCGCTTCATGTCCGCGCGTCGGCGGATCGAATGTTCCGGTGACCAAACATTTAGACATAAAAATATTTTACTATATCCGATGGATTTTGTCAACTTTTGATCACTTTTCCATCGTAAGGAAATCGATCGTAACGCTTCCGTATTTCCGCCGATCCGAAGAAACCCACGGCGGAGGCAAGACGAGATCTCGCTCCGTCGCATGCTCGAAGACTACGCTCCCCGAAGGCGCGAGAACGTCTTTTTCCGCGATCTTGCAAAGGATATCTTCATAAAAATCCGCTTTATAGGGAGGATCAAGGAAGATGAGGTCGAATCTCGCCCCTTGCAAAGAGGCAAGCGCTTGGGCATAATCCCGTTCCAAGATCTGCGCTTCTTTTTCCGCGCCGACCTTCGCAAAATTTTTCTTGATCAGGGCGATGCTTTCCCTCGCGCTGTCCACCGTCACGACGCGCGCCGCGCCGCGGGAAAGCGCTTCCACGCTCATCGCGCCGCTTCCGCCGAAAAGATCGAGAAAAGAAGCCCCCGCAATGCGAAACTGCAAAAGATTGAAGATATTCTCTTTGATCCGATCCGTCGTCGGGCGGACCAAAACGTCTTTGGGCGAGAAAAGAACCCTTCCTTTATACTTTCCCGCGATGACTCTCATATCTCCTCCTTCTCCGTAAGAATGAGATCGGGGCGGACGTCCGTCCTTTCGACCTCCACTTTCGGAAGCGCTTGAACGGAAAAAGCGAGCGCTATGCTTTTCCCCTTAAAAGAGGACAGAAAACGGTCGTAATATCCTTTTCCTCTGCCGAGACGGGCGCGGCTTGCGTCATAGCCGAGCAACGGAATGACGGCGAGATCGATCTCACCGAAATAAGGCGCGCCCTGCGGCTCTTCGATGCCGTAAACGCCTTTTTTTAAAGTGTCCCCCGCTCGATAAGGAACGGGCGCCATATTCCCCCCTTCTATACGCGGCAAAAAGACCGACTTCCCCTCCGAAAGGGCTCGTTCGATGATAAAATGCGTATCCGCTTCCTCTTCCGTCGAACAATAAATAAAAAGACGCCTTGCCTGCAGATAAAACGGATGAGAAAGAAGCTTGTCCGCAATGCGCGCGGAAAATTCCTTCCGCTCTTCTTTGATCATATGGGACAGCCGCTCTTTGATCGCTTTTCTTTGCTCTTTCTTATCATTCATAATGCATTTCAGCCCGAGGCGTGTCATACCCGACGAGGACTTCGTACGGGATGGAACCCCGGCATGCCGCGACATACGCCGCGTCGAGTTCTTCGGACATTATTATAACACGATCGCCGACGCATAAGTCAACCCGTTCGGTCACAACTTCGAAAGTATCCATGCACACCGCCGCGATGCGACATCGCGCGCCCTTGCAAAGCACTTCACGCCCCACCTCTCGCCTGTCGATCCCGTCGGCATATCCGCCGAGCACGGTGTAGGCAGTCAATGCTTTTTTCGCTCGAAAACCGCTTCCATAGCCGAGAGTATCACCCGCCGCAAGCCTTTTTACGCAAAGAATTTCAGACGAGACCTCCATTGCAGGCGCAAGGGCGTCGAGATCCCCATAGCCGTACGCCGCAAGCCCCACGCGAAGCATATCGTATTTCTGCGCATCCGCGCGCCCCGAAGCCGTGACATGCGTGATCGGAAGAGGAAGCCCCCGCGCCGAAAAAGCACCCTTGATCGCGCTTAGGCAAGCATCAAACGCTTCATTTTGCTTTTTTACATTCTCTCCGCTTTCCTTATAATGCGTGGCGATCCCTTCGAGCCGCACGCCGTGCTCCGAAAGAAAAAGCGCCGCGTCAAGGCAATCTTTCGGGGATAGTAATCCCATTCGATGCATTCCGCTGTCCGCTTTCAGATGGCATCGTCTCACCTTTCCCGAAAAGACCGCCGCCTTTAAATAAGTCTCCTCTCCGATGATAGGCACGAGATCATTTTTCGCAATAAGATCAAGCGCGGAGAGCCGAGGCGCGCTCACGAGAATATCTTTGCTTACAACGGCGCGAAGCCGCGCGCCCTCCTCTTCCGTGGCGACGCCGTATGCCGCCGCCTCCGCCCGCGCGACCTCAAGCATTCCGTGCCCGTAACCATTCGCCTTACACATCAAAATAAGCGGCTTACCCGTGGCAAGCCGCATATTTTTCAGATTTCTCTCGATCCGTTCCTTTCGCACCGTGACTATCATAGCGATAGTACTATATGCGAAAGAAAAAAGGAAATTACCGATTCGCGTAATAATTGATCAGACAGCCGTCCTTGATGATCTTCTTCTCGTCGTCCGTGAGCTTATCGACGAACGCCTCGCTCTTCAAGACCTTTTCGCCGCGAACGATGCAAAGCTCGAAAGGCAAGTCTTCGGCAAGGGACTTTTTCACATTCGGGACGATGACGATATCTCCCACCTCGAAATCCGCCTGTGTGATATAAGGCAGCATTCCCCAATTGATCAGATTACTTCTATACCGCTTCGTCGCGTACTCCCTCGCAAAATTACAGCCGCCGCCCAGCACGCGCTGGCAACTCGCCGCCTGCTCTCTTGCGCTACCGTCTCCGGGCTTGACCGCAAAGATCGCGCTCGTCAGGAAAGAACTTCCCTCGAGCTTCAATCCCGCCCTTTGCAAAGCGGAAGCATACTCTTCGGGGAGATCTCCCGTCGAAGCGAAGGCATCGGACGACGCCTTGATCGCTTTCGCTCTGCCGACATATTCCGGCACTTTCCTCGAAAGCGCAAACTCGGCAAGACGGAGCGGATTGCTCCTATACGAGGACGTCTCCCCCGACGGGATGAGCTCATCCGTCGTCGTCACGGGGTCATTGATCACCGCCGCGATCTTATAGATCGCATTCTCGGGAAGAGCGGCGATCTTCGGCCAATCGGCGATATTCGGACCATAGCGAAGCGGTTCTTCCGTCTTCGCCTTTCCATAACCGTTATAGACCCTGCTCTTATAAGAGCTGTCGTCATGACGATAAGGCGGAATGGATGCGTCGTAATCATAATCCAGCGCGGAGGTCAGCTTTCCTCCGTTTGCGGCGGTGGCGGCGATGGAACGCGCGTCCATCAAAGCGACGGCGGATATCTGTCCTTCCAAGGGCTTAGACCCCTCTCTGCTCTCGAAATTCCTCGTGGTGTGGCGAATGCTCAAGCAGTCATTTGCCGGCACGTCGCCCGCGCCGAAGCAAGGACCGCAAAAGCAAGAGCGAACGGAAGCGCCCGCTTTCATCAAGGCGGCGATACCTCCGTTATTCACAAGCTCCGTAAAGACGGGCTGACTTCCGGGATAAACGCTCAAAGAAAATTCTCCGTTTCCGATCGACTTCCCTTCGAGGATCTTCGCGCTCTCCGCGATATTGTCATACGTTCCGCCGGCGCAACCCGCGATAACGCCCTGCTCGACATAAACGGCGCCATTACGGACTTTTTTCGTGAGATCCATCTTCACTTTTCCACCGAGAAGCTCATTGATATTCTTGCTTGCTTCGGAAAGAATGTCCGTCGGATTCGCGATGAGATCCGCGAGCTTATAGGCATTGGACGGATGGAAAGGAAGCGCGATCATCGGCTCGATCTCGGAAAGATCGATCTCGATGACTTCGTCATAGAAGGCGAGCTCCTTAGGCTCAAGCTTCTTATAAGCATCCACTCTTCCGCGGACGGCATAATACTCTCTGACTTTATAATCGGTCTTCCAGATCGAAGAGAGGCAGGCGGTCTCGGTGGTCATCACGTCGATCCCATTCCGATATTCCACGGAAAGATTCTCCACGCCATCTCCGATAAACTCCAAAACTTTATTCTTGACCGTCCCCTTTTTGAAGACTTCTCCGATAAGAGCGATCGCCACGTCATGCGGCCCGACGCCTTTACGCGGAGCGCCTTTCAGAATGATCGCGACGACTTCGGGATATTTGATATCATACGTCATCTCAAGAAGCTGCTTCACAAGCTCGGGACCGCCCTCGCCCACCGCCATCGTGCCAAGCGCGCCGTAACGCGTATGGCTGTCGCTGCCGAGGATCATGCCGCCGCATTTCGCAAAACATTCACGCATATACGTATGAATAACGGCTTGGTGCGCGGGAACAAAGATGCCGCCGTATTTCTTCGCGGCGGAGAGACCGAAAAGATGGTCGTCCTCGTTGATCGTGCCGCCGACCGCGCAAAGGGAATTGTGACAATTCGTAAGGACATAAGGCAAAGGGAATTCCGTAAGTCCGCTCGCTTTCGCCGTTTGAATGATCCCGACATACGTGATGTCATGCGACGCCAAAGCGTCGAACTTCACATGCAAAGTCTTCCCTTTCTCCGCGCCGCTTAGGCTATGGGCTGAAAGCACGGAATACGCGATCGTCCCTTGATACGCATTATCCAAAAGCTTTTGAGAATATCCCGCCGCGGCGAGTTCTTCCGTTGACACCGGGGTTCCGTCCAGTATGTAAGAAGGTCCGTATAACTTCATAATATCTCCTTCCGATCGATTATTTATTATTATGGGCAGCGCGTTTCAGTTTGTCAAACGCTTTCGCCATAGCGACTTTATACGCCGCATATTCTTCATGACTGCGCGCTTGCCGCAAGGCTTCTTGCGCCCGTTCCGCTTCGCGCATAGCGCGGAACTCTTCCGCCTCCGCCGAAAGATACGCCGCTTCCGTGCAAAAGGTAAAGACCCCGCCTTTCATCTCCGCCACGCCGCCTTCGCTGAAAAGCTCGACGGATTCGCCCGAAGGGAGCGTATAGCGCAAAGCGCCCTTCGAGACCGAGATCACGCAATCCTCTCTCCCGCAAAGAAAGCCTATGCTGCCCTCTTCCGTAGGCAAGACCAAAGAAACGATCTCTCCTTCGAAATAAGGCGCTCCGGGCGTCAAAATGCGAAGCGGGAATGTTTTCATCGCCCAAGATCCTCGATGCCGCCGATGAAATAAAAGTCTCCTTCCGGCACGTCGTCCAACTTCCCGTCCAAAATCGCATTGCACCCCTCGATGGTCTTTTTCAAAGGAACGTACTTTCCTTCCATCCCTGTATACGGTTTCGCCACAAAGAAGGGCTGAGAAAAGAATCTCTGGAGCTTTCTCGCGCGATAAACGAGCGCTTTGTCCTCCTGCGATAGCTCATTCATTCCGAGAATCGCGATGACATCTTGCAGCTCATTATAACGTTGGAGGACGCTCGTGACCCGTTTTGCCGTATTGTAATGTTCCTCGCCGACGATCTCTTTCTCCATAATGCGGGAATAACTCTCCAAAGGATCCACTGCCGGATAGATATTCTGCTCGACGAGCTTTCTCGAAAGAACGGTGGTCGCGTCAAGATGGGTAAAGATCGTGGCGGGAGCGGGATCCGTTAGGTCGTCCGCAGGGACATACACTGCCTGAATGGATGTGATGGAGCCGTCTTTCGTGCTGGCGATCCTTTCCTCCAGAGCGCCGAGCTCATTCGCGAGCGTGGGCTGATATCCCACGGCAGAGGGGAGTCTGCCGAGAAGCGCGGACACCTCACTACCTGCCTGTACGTAACGGAAAATATTGTCGATGAATAAAAGAACGTCTCTATGCTTTACGTCGCGGAAATACTCTGCGATGGTCAGCCCCGTGAGCGCGGCTTTCATACGCGCAGCGGGCGTCTCATTCATCTGTCCGAAAACGAGCGTTGTATTTTTAAGGACGTCCGTCTCCGTCATTTCTTCGATCATTTCATATCCTTCGCGGCTACGCTCGCCGACCCCCGCAAAGATGGAATTCCCGTGCATCGTCTTCGCCACGTTGTTGATCAGCTCGAGGATGAGCATCGTCTTGCCGATGCCCGCGCCGCCGAAAAGTCCGACCTTTCCGCCTTTTACATACGGCGTAAGGAGGTCTATGACCTTGATCCCCGTCTCGAAGATCTGCGTATTTTCCGACAATTCCGTAATGGGCGGAGCGCTCCTATATATCCCCATTCGATGAGGCGAGACCTCCTCCCCAAGCCCGTCGATGGGCTGCCCATAGGCATTCAGCACCCTGCCGAGGACTTCGTCTCCGACGGGAACGCTGACTGTCTCCCCCGTCGTGACGGCGATCATTCCGCGCTGCAAGCCTTCCGTCGGCTTCAAAGACAAGCAACGCACGACGCTCTTCTCAAGGTGACTCACCACCTCGAGCTCCACCGAACCGAGCTCCGATGAGACACGCAAAAGCTCATTGATAGAGGGAATATGTCCGTCGAACGCAACGTCCACGACCACACCTACGATCCGAATGATCTTTCCTTCAAACACTTTCTTCATACTTCACCGTCCGTCACGCTTGCGTCCTGCAAAGCGCGCGTGATACTTTCCTGCCTGATACGGTTATACTCCGCCGTAAGGTCTTTTATCATTTCCTCCGCATTGTCCGTGGACTGCGACATGATCCGCGCTCGCGCTTTATTCTCCGCAAGCGAAGCGCTGACCAGCATATAGCGCAAAGCGGAGATCAAATAATTGCGAACGCATTTTACGAGCGTTTCCCGACTCTTCGGAAAGACTTCCAAGGCGCGATCCCCCTTCTCTTCAAAGGGGAGCAGCGTCACGACGCGGATCTCCTTTGCCACGCCGTCCGCATATACGACCTTAACCTCGTCAAGCAGATCTTTCTCGTAAAGATACAAGAGATCGTCCGCTACGTTCTCCGCCGCCGCATAGGACGCAGAGAAACGGAGGTATTCCATATCGATCTCTTTCCCCGCTTTCGAGAAGAGATCATGCAAAACGCTTCCCATCGTAAAGATATATTTCTCTTCCGCGGAAGACATCTCCTTTTCCGCTTTCTGAAAGACCAGCGTATTATGGTCTCCGCAAAGCCCTTTATCCGCGGCGATGACAAGGAATCCTATCCTCTTCCCCTTTCTCCGAAAGAAAGAACTTTCCGAAAAGGACGGAGAAAGCGAACGAAGGACGCTCAGACAACCGTCACGATATTTCTCGGCTTCGGCGAGGGCGCTTTTTGCCGCCATCATCTTCGCCATACTGATGGAATACATCGCCTTGGTGATCTTCACCGTCTCGCGAACGGAGGAGAGCCTGCGCTTGATCTCGCGGTTCGTCACTGTTTTTCCCTATACGCTCGGATCATAAGATCAAGCGTCGCTTTCGTTTCCTCGGAAAGCTTCCCCGTGGCGGAAATGCTCTCCGCGATTTCGGGGTGATCCGCATGCACCTCAAGGAGGAAAGCGTCCAATTCTTTTCTGAGATCATTTACGCGAACGTCGGCGAACGCCCCGTGGCTCGTAACGTAGATCTCCAAGACCTCATCCGCCATAGCATAAGGCTTCCCAACGGGCTGAACGAGCATTTGTGTGAGCTTCGCGCCTTTTTCAAGGACGCTTTTCGTCTCTTCGTCCACGTCGCCGCCGAACTGCGTAAAGATCGCCATTTCTCTGTAACGCGCAAGGTCGAGTTTCAGTCCCTTCGCCACCTCGCGCATCGCGGCGCATTGCGCGCTGCCGCCCACTCTCGACACGGAGAGTCCGACATTCACGGCGGGACGAACCCCCGAATGGAAAAGCATAGACTCCAAAAAGAGCTGACCGTCCGTGATGGAGATGACGTTCGTGGGGATATACTGCGAAATGTCCGAGCCCAAGGTCTCGATGATCGGAAGCGCCGTCAGAGAGCCGCCGCCCAGCTTGTCCGAGAGCTTTGCCGAACGCTCGAGCAATCTCGAATGCACGTAAAAAACGTCGCCCGGATAAGCTTCGCGCCCTGCGGGCCTTTTCAGAAGAAGCGAGATGGTTCTGTATGCGACGGCGTGCTTGGAGAGATCGTCATAGACGATGAGAACGTCCTTCCCTTCATACATAAGCGCTTCCGCCATCGCCGTCGCCGTATAAGGCGCGATGTATTGAAGGGGCGCGCTGTCCGACGCCGTGGCGGCGACAACGACGGTGTATTCCGACGCGCCGTGCTCGCGCAGTCTCTTCACGACGTCTGCGATCGTGGAATTCTTCTGTCCGATCGCAACGTAAACGCAAAATACGTTTTTCCCTTTTTGATTGAGGATGGCGTCGAGGCAGATCGACGTTTTGCCCGTCTGTCTATCGCCGATGATGAGCTCGCGCTGTCCCTTTCCGATGGGGACGATGGCGTCGATTGTCTTGATCCCCGTATAGAGAGGCTCTGCCACTTTTGCTCTGTCGAAGACGCTCGGCGCAGGGCTTTCCGCTCGGCGGAAAGACTCCGCTTGCACATCTCCCTTCCCGTCGATCGGAGCGCCCAAAGGATCAAGCACTCTTCCAAGCAAAGAAGCGCCGACGGGGACGGTCACAATGCGCCCCGTACAGCAAGCGAGATCGCCCGCGCGAACTTCCGACTGTCCCGTAAGGAGGATCGCGCCGACGGAATCCGAATCAAGATTCATCACCATCGCAAAATACTGCCCGCGGACCAAAAGAAGCTCGCTGACCTTTGCTTCCGGCAGCCCATCCACAAAGATGACGCCGTCCGTGACCGAACGGATCACGCCCGCCTCGATCTTTTCGTTTTTACGCGTGAAAGAAGCGAATTCCGCTTTTAATTCGTCGAGGATATGCTCGAGCGGCTTGCCGTAAACGCGCTTTTCCGCCGCATCGTAAGCACTGCGAAGTTTTCCGCGTACGGAGGCGTCGAGCACCCTTGTCCCATCCGATATGATGACGCCGCCGATAAGCGCTTCATCCACGAGAAAAGTCACCGACGAAGCGTCGGCTTTCAGCTCTCGAATCATGCGCTGCTTCTTCTCTTCGCTAAGCGCTTTGGCGGAGGTCACGACATATTCAGCCATTCTTCCAATCCTTGATCGCGTCGTCGATCATATCATCGTCCACCTCGTCGATACGAGCGCCGATGATATTCTCCGCAAGGGAGATGGCGACGTCCTTTATCTCTTCTTTTGCCTCGGAGATGGCGCGATTCGTCTGCGCCTGCGCCTCTTTTTGCGCGTCCGTGATGATCTCTGCGGCGCGAACTTTTGCCTCCGAAACGGTCTTTTCATACGCCTCGGCAGCGCGAGCGTCCGAAGCTTTCCTCTTCTCCTCGAGCTCTTGATCGATCTCACCGAGACGACGCTCGGACTCCCGTTTCGCTTCTTCCGAGAGACGAAGATTCTCTTTCGTCTCTTCCTTCTCCTTCGCGAGACGGGCTTGCCGATCGG
>JAGCXI010000056.1 GCA_017961365.1 Clostridia bacterium | reverse complement strand
GCGAGTGGGGACGTCCTCGATTTTTTCCCCATCTGTTCTTCCGAGTCTGCGGTGCGCGTGGTATTTTTCGGAGACACCATCGACCGTATCTGCGTGTTCGACGTCGTGACGGGGAAAGTGAAATACGATCTCAAGCACGTCAATATCTTCCCCGCCAGCCATTATATGATCGGCGGCGAGAGCGTGGAGAGCGTCCTTGCGAGGATCAATGCGGATATGCTTCTCCAAGAGAAGAAATTTCTCGAGGAAGGCAAGATGATCGAAGCGCAGCGCATTCGCGAGCGCGTGCTTTACGACACCGAGATGATCAGGGAAGTGGGCTATTGCAGCGGCATCGAGAATTACAGCCGTTATTTCGACGGGCGAGAGCCGGGCACGCCGCCTTATACTTTGACGGATTTCTTTCCCGAGGATTTCATCGTCTTCATCGACGAGAGCCATATGACGCTCCCGCAGATCCGCGCGATGTGTAATGGCGACCGCGCAAGGAAGAAGAACCTTGTGGATTACGGCTTCCGTTTGCCCGCCGCTTATGATAACAGACCGCTGACTTTCGACGAATTCATTTCACGCGTTCCGCAGATGATATGCGTCTCCGCCACGCCCGCTCCCTATGAGCTGGAGCGCGCGGGGAACGTCGTGGAGCAGCTCATTCGTCCGACGGGACTTCTGGATCCCACCGTCACCGTAAAGCCCATCGAGGGGCAGATCGACGATCTTCTCGGCGAGATCAAAGCCACGACGGCGAAAGGATATCGCACCCTCGTGACCACGCTCACGAAACGCATGGCGGAGAATCTCACGGAGTATCTCAAAGAGCAGGGGATCAAGGCGATCTACATGCATAGCGACATCGTCACCTTGGAGAGGATCAAGACGGTGAATGCGCTCCGCGAGGGGGAGTACGACGTCCTCGTGGGGATAAACCTCCTTCGCGAGGGATTGGATCTTCCCGAAGTGGGGCTCATCGCCATCCTCGATGCGGATAAAGAAGGCTTTCTTCGCAGCGAGACCTCCCTCGTGCAGACCATCGGGCGCGCGGCGAGAAATGCGGACGGACGGGTCATTATGTATGCGGACGTGATGACGGACTGCATGAAGCGGGCGATCGATGAGACCGAGCGCAGACGCAAGGTGCAGGACGAGCATAACAAAGCGAATGGGATCATCCCCAAGACCATCGTGAAACGCATCGTGAATACCATCGAGATCACGAAGGCGGCGAAGAAGACGGAAGCGGAGAAGAAACATTATACATCCCGCGAGCTCGATCACGAGATAGAGCTCTTGACGGGGTTGATGAAGCGGGCGGCGGCAAGTCTCGATTTCGAGACGGCGATCGAGCTCAGAAACGAGCTCACGGCGCTCCAAAGTATGAAAAGGAAAGGGCAGTGATATGGAAGACAGACTCTATGTGAAAGGCGCGAGACAAAATAATCTCAAAAATATCGACGTTTCCATTCCCAAGAATAAGCTCACGGTTTTTACGGGGCTTTCGGGGAGCGGAAAGTCTTCTCTCGCCTTCGACACCATTTTTGCGGAGGGACAGCGCCGCTATGTGGAGAGCCTCTCTTCTTACGCGCGCCAATTCATCGGGCAGGCGGACAAGCCGGACGTGGATTATATCGACGGGCTTTCTCCCGCCATCTCGATCGACCAAAAGACCACGAGCCGAAATCCGCGTTCCACCGTGGGTACGACGACGGAGATCTATGACTTCCTGCGCCTTCTTTACGCGCGCATCGGCGTGCCTCATTGTCCGCATTGCGGGAAGGAGATCCGCGAGACCTCCATCGATCAGATCACGGACAGCGTGATGGCGGCGGGAGAGGGGACGAAAGTGCGCATCCTCGCCCCTGTCGTTCGCGCGAGGAAAGGGGAGTATCTCCGCCAGCTCGAAGGATATAAAAAGCAAGGTTTCCTGCGTTTTATCATCGACGGAAACGATTACACCGCGGACGAAGGATTCCCCACCTTGGATAAAAAGATCAAGCATACCATCTCGGTGGTCGTGGATCGTCTGAAGATCGCGCCCGGGCTGGAGCGTCGTCTGACGGACAGCTTGGAGATCGCGCTCAAGATGGCGGGCGGGCTCGTCATCGCGGAGGCGGACGGAAAAGAGACCCTTTACAATACGAAGTATTCCTGTCCCGACTGCGACGTCATCATCGAAGAACTCACCCCTCGCTTTTTCAGCTTTAACAGTCCTTTCGGCGCTTGTCCCGCCTGCCACGGTCTCGGTTTCCGCTATGAGGCGGACGTGGACCTCATCGTGAAAGATTGGCATAAGAGCATCAATCAAGGCGCCATCAATAATATCGGCTGGAGTATGGAGTCCAAGACGGTGGCGATGACCATGCGCGCGCTCGCCGCGAAATACCGTTTCTCCCTTGACACGCCCTTGCATGAGCTTCCGCCCGAGATCCTCGAGATCATTCTTTACGGGAATAAAGGGGAGGTCTTCGAGGTGGAATATCGCACGCAGGCTTTCAGCGGAAGCCATAAAACCACCTATGAAGGCATCGTGAATCTGATCAATCGCCGTTATGACGAGACGGACAGCGTCTTCATGAAATACGAGTACGAACGTCTGATGCGGATGGTGCCTTGCGCCGTTTGTAAAGGCAAGCGTTTGAAAAAGGAAGTCCTTGCCGTCACCCTCGGCGGGATCAATATCTCGGAGCTCTGCGATAAGAGCATCGCGGACGCGCAGAAATTTTTCGACGGGCTGGCGCTGAACGAGCGGGAAAAGCTCATCTCCAATCAAGTGATGAAAGAGATCCGCGCCCGCTTGAATTTCCTTGTGAATGTCGGCTTGGGGTATCTCACGCTTTCGCGTTCTTCCGCCACGCTCTCGGGCGGCGAATCGCAGCGCATCCGCCTTGCCACGCAGATCGGGAGCGGGCTCGTGGGCGTCTTGTACGTCCTCGATGAGCCGAGCATCGGACTGCATCAAAAAGACAATGAAAAGCTCATTCAGGCATTGAAACGCCTCCGCGACCTCGGGAATACGCTCATCGTGGTGGAGCATGACGAAGACACCATCAGAAGCGCGGATTACGTTGTGGATATCGGCCCCATGGCGGGCGTCTTCGGCGGGGAAGTCGTGGCGACGGGGACGCCGGAGGAGATCGCACGGTCGGAAGCTTCCATCACGGGGAAATATCTCCGCGGCGAGCTAAAGATCGAGGTGCCCAAAGAGCGAAGACAGGCGGACGGACGCTATCTCGAGGTCCTCGGTGCTTCGGAGCATAACCTCGCGAATATCGACGTCAAGATCCCCGTCGGGCTTTTCACTTGCGTGACGGGCGTCAGCGGAAGCGGCAAGAGCAGTCTTGTGGGCGGCATCCTTTATCCCGAGCTTACCAAACGTTTGAACGGCTCCAAAAAGGTCGTGGAAGGGAAGTGTCGTGAGATCCGCGGCGTGGAATATTTCGACAAAGTCATCGACATCGACCAATCACCCATCGGGCGCACGCCGCGTAGCAACGCCGCCACGTATACGGGCGTCTTTACGGACATCCGCGATCTCTTCGCGAAGTCCCCCGACGCGAAGGAGCGGGGCTATGGTTCGGGGCGTTTCAGCTTCAATGTTTCGGGCGGCAGATGCGAGAATTGTTCGGGCGACGGCGTGATGCGCATCGAGATGAATTTCCTTCCCGACGTCTATGTGCCCTGCGAGGTCTGCGGCGGCAAGCGTTATAACCGCGAGACCCTCGAGGTCAGATATAAGGGGAAGAATATCTCCGACGTTTTGAATATGACGGTGGAGGAGGCTTGCGCCTTTTTCCGCAATATCCCCAAGATCTATAATAAGATCAAGACGCTTTATGACGTGGGGCTCGGCTATATCAAGCTCGGACAGCCCGCCACGGAGCTTTCGGGCGGCGAAGCGCAGCGTGTGAAGCTCGCGACGGAGCTTGCAAAGCGGAGCACGGGGAAGACGGTCTATATCCTCGATGAACCCACGACGGGATTGCATAGTTACGACGTGGACAAGCTTTTGCAGATCTTGGAGCGTTTGACGGAGGGCGGGAATACCGTCATCGTCATCGAGCATAATCTCGACGTTATCAAAGTCTGCGATTATATCATCGACCTCGGTCCGGACGGAGGGGACGGCGGCGGCAGAGTCGTCGCGATGGGCAGTCCGGAAGAAGTGGCGAAAACGGAAGGGAGTTATACGGGCGAATTCCTGCGCAAGATGCTTTGATCGGCGTTTGTCGAGGGGAAAAATCACGCATATCTTTTCTTTTGTCGCAATGATCGAATATATTGTATAATGCTTTTCGGCGGATTATTTTCGTCTTCTGAAAAGAGGATACTTTGGAGGAAATATGAGCATAGTCGTCGCGATGACGGGTGCAAGCGGAAATATGGGACAAGCTGTCGTCCGAGAGACGATGGCGCTTCCTTACATTCGCTTGCGTCTTTTGTTTTTGGATGAAAAGCGGGAACGCCGCTTAAAGAAAAAGTGGGAAAAGCGCTATGGCGATCGTCTGGAGATCTTCTTCGGGAATCTGAAAAACGAGGAGGATTGCAGACGGCTCGTTTTCGGCGCGGACTATGTCGTCAATATGGCGGCGGTGATCCCGCCTCTCGCGGATAAGCGTCCCGATCTCGCAAAGGATGCAAACGTCACGGGCGTGCAAAACCTCGTGACGGCGATCGAAGACTGCCCCCGTCAGCCGAGATTGATCCATATTTCCACCGTCGCGCTTTACGGGAATCGAAATGCGATCCATCCTTGGGGCAGGGTGGGAGATCCGCTCCTCCCGAGCGTCTATGACGAATACGGCATGGGGAAGCTCATCGGCGAGCGTATCGTTTTGGACAGCAAGATCGAGACTTGGGCGGTGCTCAGACAGACGGGTATGCTCTATGAAAAACTCCTGATGTCCAATATCTCCGACGGGCTCATGTTCCATACGCCTTTCAACGTCCCGATAGAATGGGTGACAGACCGTGACAGCGGCGTTTTGATCAAGAATATCCTGAAAGAGGATCATGAGCAAGGAGCGAAAGATTTTTGGAAAAACGTCTATAATATCGGCGGCGGCGCCGCGTATCGGACGACGGGATACGAGACCTTTGATATGGGCTTTTCGATGATCGGCGGCGGCACGGAGAAATTTATGTCGCCGAATTGGCACGCGACGAGAAATTTCCATTGTATGTGGTTCTCGGACAGCGACGTTTTGGAGCGTCGTTATGCCTATCAAAGCGGATCAATGAGGGACTTTTGGTCGGACATCAAGAAAAAGAATCGATATATCGCGCTCGCAAAATGCATCCCATCCTCTTGGATCACGGCTTTGGTCTTCAAGCGGCTTTTAAGAGACGGGAACGCCCCTTATCGCTGGGTAAAAGACGGCAATGAAGGTCGCGTCAAAGCGTTTTTCGGCGGCAGGAAAGAATGGGAGCGGATCGGGACGCGCTGGGCAGACTTCGCCGTTTGGTGCAAAAACGAGATCGCAGGGCATGATTACAAAGAGGAGATCGATCCCTCTTACGCGGCACGAAGCGCATTGTCGCACGGTTATGACGATGCTAAGCCCTCCGAAGAGATCGATCTTTCGGATATCCGAAGCGCCGCGCATTTCCGCGGGGGAGAATGCTTGTCGGAGACTTTTGAAAAAGGCGACGTCTATGCTCCGCTCGATTGGAAATGCGCCGAGGGGCATGTCTTTCGCGCTTCGCCTTTTACAGGTTTGAAGGCGGGACATTGGTGCCCCCTGTGTGTCCGCGAAGGGTATTGGGATTTCGACCTTCTCGCGAAGAAAAATCCCTTCTATGCGCAAGTATGGTATGACAGTCACGAAAAAGACGAGAACGTGGTCTATTGGTACGACGAAGAGCACGCGACGAGAGTCGAGGTGCGCGAATGAAAGCGATCATTTACGTCTTTTCGGGTACGGGAAATACGATGCGGATCGCTTCCCTTTATCAAGAAGAATTCGAAAGACACGGCGTCGAGACGACGGTTTATTCCGTGCGTTCGGATATGACGGATCTGCCCGATCCCGAGGCTTTCGACCACGTCGGTTTCGCCTATCCGATCCACGCTTTCAATGCGCCCGAGATCATGCTCGAGCTGGCAAGGAAGATCAAACCCGTTTTGCATAAGGATTTCTTTATCCTCAAATCTTCGGGCGAGCCGCTCAAGATCAATAACGTTTCTTCGCTTCGTTTCGTCTCCATCTTGAAAAAGAAAGGATACGCGCTTATGAGCGAATATCATTACGTCATGCCCTATAATATGATCTTCCGACACACCGATCGGGAAGCGGCTGAAATGTGGAAAACGGCGAAAG
>JAGCXI010000006.1 GCA_017961365.1 Clostridia bacterium | reverse complement strand
TAAATTCAAATTATATTTTATAGTAAAAATGTGAAAAATGCAATACATATAACGCAAAAAAAAAGAGTTCGTCACTTTTTACCCTCAAAAACCGCCTTTCAAGGGCAGGGCGCCGCGCGCGTCGAACGCCCTTCTTCGTCGCCCCGAGGAGGATTTTGCTGGACTTTTCGACCAAAGAGGAGTATCATTTTATAGAATGAGATCGTGACGGCGACAAGCCGAAACGCGGAGGTTTGAGATGAAAAGAAAAATACTCGCGATCTTCCTATGCGTCACCTTGCTTTCTTCTCTTTTCACGCTCTTTGCCTGCAAAAAAAAGCAAGCGGCGCCTAAGCCTCTCGCCCTCTTCCTCGGAGATTCCATCGCAGAGGCGGTGGCGGGGCCCGCCCCCCTCACGGAACGCGAAAGCTACGGGTATTACGGGATCATCGGGAATATCAACGACTACGAATATTACAATCGAGGCGTGAGCGGCTCCACAACAGCGAATCTCCTCCGCTACGTCCAAAAGGAGAATGACGGGATCAATATGGTGGAGACCCTCATCGCCACCGCCGATATCATCCATATCTCCATCATCGGGAACGACCTTTTGAATACCAATCACGCCACCCTTATGCTCGCCGCCGCCGACGGAGACACCGCCGACGTCCTTCGGACGAAAGAAGAGGCAAAAGCGAATATCGCCGCCGTCATCGACAGGATCCGCTCCCTCAATCCCGGCGCGACTTTGCTCTTCCAGACCTTATATAATCCCGCGGGCGAAGACAGCCCCCTCGTCCCCTATCGGGCGCGCGTCGGGCTCGCCTCCCGCGGCTACACTTCCGCGGATTATCACCGTTTTTTGGGCGAAACGGTCCGCATCATGAACACCGCTTTTTACGAATTGCTCGAGGAGCGCGCCTATATATCGGAAGACGGAAGAAAGGTTCTGCCTTTCGAGCTCATCGACGTATACGGCGAGATCGAGAATATCTATGCGACGGACAAAACGCGCTATGACAGACTTTTCTGCGGCGACGGCATCCACCCCACGAACGAAGGTCACGCCATCATCGCGGCGCTCATTCAGGAAAAGCTCGCCGAGCTCTCCCTCTCGGGGGGGAATGCGCTCGCCCGCTATAAAGAGATCCGCACGGCGCAGCTCTCCCGTCTCTTCTCGGGGAAGACCGCCCTCTCTCCTCTCTCCTCCGCGATCCAAAATGCGACGAATATGCAAGGCGTCGATAAGGCATATTTCGAAGGCACGCAAGGGCTCACGCCCACCGCGGCGCTGACCTTAAACTATCAAGGAAAACATTTCGACGAGACCGTCGAACTCGGCTTTGACACTTTAACGGTGATGGAATACGAATTCGGCGCGCTCATCGACGGAGAAAAGAGCTTCCTCGTTTTCCGCCCCGACGGCAGCTTCGAAGCCTGCGTCACGCTCGACAAAGTGGCAAAGCTCGCCATTCTTTACGGCATCGATCAAAACGCCCCGATGGATCTCACGCGCGACTATCAGCTCGATCTTCTCGACCCCTATCTCCCCCATATCGTTCCCGAAGCGGATCCTTGCGACATCCTCGCGATGGCGCGCGCCTTCGAGCGAGCCTACGGCGTCACCTTCGAGATGATCGATTTCGAGAGTGAAAGCGCGAAAAAAGTGATGGAGACTTATCGCAATACGGGCAGAGTCGTTTTGGAGGATTCCGCCTTCCTTAAATCGGACATCACCCTGCGTGCTCGCGGACAATATCGTCTCGAGACCGTCACCGCACGCGACGACGGCAGGACCTATACGGCGATCTATCTCAATGCCGGCATCGATAAGAGCGAGCCGTACGTCCGCTTTACTTACAGTGAAAATGAGCGCGGCGAAAAGACGGCGCGCATGATCGTGGACGTCGCGGAGACCGTCATCGAAGCCTCCTCGAAGCGTTGATATTTTTCTCTTTTATTCTCGGATATTCTCTTTCAAAAGACAGCGCCGACGCCGGGTCATTCGATCTCTTCCGGCGCGGAAAAGAAACTGTATTTGACGGCTTTTACGTCGGTGAGTTTGAAGACGACGAATCTGCCGTCTCCCGGCTCGTAAAGCCCCTTGGGACCCGTGGGATCCTCGAGGACCGCCTTCTGCGCTTCCAAGCGGCTGTCCTCTTCCGCTTTCGCCGTCACGCGGAGCCAGCTCGCGCCGTCATACATCCCCGAAATCTCGATCTTCCGGCAAGCTTTGATCTGTTTATAAACTTCTTTGAAGTTTCCGCAACAAATATAAGCATTCTCCTCAAATCCCGCTATCGAAGAAAAGGGGCGAACGCGAGGTTGATCGCCCTCCACGGTGGCGACGTAAAAAACTTTGACTTTCTTTAATTCTTCCACGATTTTATTCATTCTTTCCCCTCCAAAGAGCGCTCGGCGCTCATTCTCTCTTTTCAGCTCGCAAAAAGCGCCGCGTCCAAGGCGCCGTCCGGCTTATAGGCATTATACGCATATGCGCCGTCCGCGCCGAGGATCATCACGTTATACCCTTCCGCATCGGGGATCTCCTCGGTGACGGTGGTCAAGCGGATATACGTGAGATAGATATCGTCCTTTGCATTGTAAAGCGTGAGGTCGCTGACGTGATCATGCCCGAAGAAGACGGCTTTCGCCCCGTTCTCCACAAGCGCCTCGTAAAGCTTTCCGTCGGTATAAGGCGGACAATGGATCTTATCGCGGAGATCGCCGTCCGTGCGGGTCCATCCCGCCGCCTTCGCCTCCGCCGTAAAGTCCCAGTTCTCGATGACGTCACCATAGGTGATCTCTTCCGGGAGGAGGATCGCCGCGCCCATCTCTTGCAGGGGCTTATGGATGACGCACATATGCGTGAGCTCGCCGCCGTTCTTCTCTTTCATCACGGCGTAGGTCTCGCGATACCAATCCACCTGCGCTTCGGAGATGGCGACGTCCACTTTCTTTTTATTCTTGTCTATGCCCCATTTCGCATAATCGGATTTTTCAAGCTTGCCGCCGTTATCCAGCATAAAGAAAGCGTTCTTGATGCGTCCGTCCGCGCCGAGGAGGGAAAGGACGTAATTTCCGAAGCCGTCCACCACCCTGCCGTCCGCCGTGTATTTCGTGTCGGACTCCATCAGACAATAAGGCGAAGCGCTCCAGATCTCCACGACCTTATCGCGATCCGTCATAAAAAGGGGTCTGTCGCCCTCGTGATTTCCGAGGACGGGCGCCCAATGGATTTGAAATGCGTCCATTAAATTGCGGAATTGATAGACGCGGACTTTGTCATTCAGTCCGTTCAAAGTGTCTCCGCCGAGGATGATAAGATCGGGCTGCTCACGCTCTACGTAGGTCACGAGACGGTCAATGGTCTCCGCCGTGCTGTCCTGCCGCTCGCAAAGATGGACGTCCGTGAGAAAGAGGATCTTGATCTCTTCATCCGAGATCTTTCCGTCACGCACCTTTGCAAGGGCGGGCGAACCGCTTTGATTCAAAGGATCGTCCGCCGAAAGCAAGGTGAGGTCGCTCTCGATGGGCGCGATGGAATCGAAATCATATTGAAAGGGGACTTGGCGCATCACGACGGCGACCACCGCCACCGCGATCAAGATCACGCCGAGAACGATCAAAACCGCTATTTTTCTTTTGGTCATAAGCTCCTCCGCGCTTTATTGTATCACGTTTCCTTTTCACATTCAATTCTTTCGCGGAGAATCTTCCGCGAGCGCGTCTTTCTTCCTCTTTACATTTTTCCGCGCGATACGCTATACTGTATGAAGAACGTGCTTGAGGTACTTTATGGAAAGGATACGAAAAATCTTCGAAAACCGTTTTTTCATCCTTGCGCTGCAAGCGATCTTTTCTCTCGCTACGGCGGTGGCGGCGATCTTTTATATCCAAGCTTCCGTCATCGTGATCCGCGCTTGGAAGATCGCGCTCATCGACCTGACTTTCTGTCTCTCGGCGGCGGTCTTATTTATGCTCTGTTATGCCGTAAAAGCGCCCGAGCTTCGTTTCCCCATCGCCCTGCTTTATTTCTTTATGGGCGCGGCGATCTTTGCGGCGATCTTCTTCCCCGTGCAAGCCATTTTGAAAGAAAGCGTAAATGCGACGGTGGCGGCGACGGCGGGGATCTCCATCGCCCTTGCTTTCGTCCTCGGATGTCTTCTTTATCAGATCTTTCCCTCGATGTTTCGCCATAAGAGATGGGAGAGCATCCTCGTCGCGGGGATCCTTCTCATCGTCCAAGTCGGCTCTCTCTTCCTCGCTTTCGGCCGTCTGCCGCAAGGCTGGGCTTTTAAGAAATTCTCGAACGTCACCGTCTCCTTTGAAACGGCTTCCGCGGAAGAACTTGCGCTGACAGAAGCGGAAAAAGCGCTCAATAAGGCTTGGTATGAAGAAAACGTCCTTCACGCCGTTGAAAAGGGAAAAGCTCCCGCTTTCGATTTCTCCCTCGGCGGAAAGACGCTCTCCGAAAGTCTCTCGGACTGGACGGTCGCCTATGGCTCGGATCGTCTCTATGCGGACGGCGTGGAATCCACGCAATATCTCACAAACGCAAAGACGGGCGTCGAAGCGCGCGTCGTCTCAGTCTGTTACGACGCGACCGCCACTTTCGAATGGACGGTCTATCTGAAGAATAAAGGCGAGGCTCGCTCCGACACGGTCTCGGATTTTTACGCTTTGCGCGCCGCGCTGGAGATCTCCTCCCCCACCCTTTATTTCAGCGGCGGGAGCTATGAAAAGAACGACGACTTCGCGCTCTATTCCAAAAAGCTCACCAAACGCACTCTGTCTTTCGACATGGCGGACGGCAGGACTTCCTCCCTTTATCTCCCCTTCTTTAACGTGAAGGGCGATACGCTCGGCGCGACGGTCGGCATCGGCTGGTCGGGAAGTTGGAAAGCGGATTTCGCAGGCAAGAAAGAGACCTCCGTCTCGGTCTCCCAGCTCGAACTCGAAGGATATTTGGAGCCCGAAGAAGAAATCCGTTCTCCCCTCGTCTCCCTCCATTTTTACACAGGAAATCCCCTAAAGGGATTTAATGAATTCCGTCGTCGCGTGAAAGACTCCCTCCCCGAGGGCTATGGCCCCATCTCCACTTGCTTCTTCGTCGGCGCGGAGGGACAAGACGACACGAATAACGCCACCGAACAAGGAGCGTTGGAGATCCTATCCGCCTTCAAAGATCTCGGCATTGCGGACGCTTTGGACTACGCTTGGTTCGACGCGGGCTGGTATGACACCAAAGGCATCGGGCATTGGAATCAAGCCGTCGGCGATTGGGACGTGGACAAGACGAAATACCCAAACGGATTTGCCCCCGTGACAAACGCGCTTCACGCAGAGGACGTCGGCTTCCTGCTCTGGTACGAGCCGGAGCGCATCCCCAAAGCCTCGAATCTTTATAAAGAATACGCAGGGAAAGAAGGATGCGAAAGCTGGCTTCTTTACGCCCCGAACGACGCGGAAACGAACTGCCTTTGGAACTTCGGAGACCAAGCGGCGCTGGACTTTATGTGCAAGCGAATCGCCTCCTCCTTAAAAGAGCTGAACGTGGATTATTACCGGCAGGATTTCAACATCAACCCGGGCGACTTTTGGAAAGAAGCGGACAAGACCCTTTACGGCGGGAGAAAAGGCTTTGCGGAGAATAAATACGTCGTGGGCGAATACTATTTCCTCGATTACCTTACCCGCGAGATCCCGGGTCTCCTCATCGACAATTGCGCGAGCGGCGGCAGACGGCTGGACCTCGAAATGGCGAGACGCTCCATCCCCCTCTGGCGCTCGGACTATAATTGCTACGACAATGAGGATCTTTCGGACGCTTGCCAATATCAAACTTACGGTCTCTCGCTTTGGCTTCCCTATTCTTCGGGCGGACATCTTTTCGAGGATGACGTCTATGACTATCGCTCCCATCTCGGCGCCGTCCTTTTCAGCTTAAATCAAAAAGTGTTGGAAGGAAGCGAGGATTATCTCAAGAACTTCCGCGATTATCAAAGGATCAAAAACTATTTCGACAAGCAGTATTACCCGCTCACGCCCTGCACGACCTCGGATAAGCAGCCCGTCGCCTTGCAATTCGGCGATGAGAAAGAGGGCGTCATCCTGCTTTATGCCCGCGAGAAGATCGAGGAAGGGACTTATACCTTCCGCATGAACGGGCTTTCCGCGGAGAAGACTTACGCCTTGCGCTATATCGAAGGAGAGGCGATCACGCAAAAAAACGGACAAGCCCTCCTCGCCGACGGCTTCTCCCTTTCTCTCGAAAAGCGGACGGCATACATCATTCTTTACGGCGAGACGAAATAACCTATTTCGTCATTCGCTTGCCTACGCCCGTGAAACGTACTACAATGGAGCTATCAATATCGGAGCAACCTATGAAACAAGCGCTGAAGCATTTAAAGATCGGTAAACAACGTTACGAAGGGGCGGCGGATCGTTACGCCCGCTTTATTTTAAACCGTCAGCTCAAGGATCGCGCCCTCTGGCAAAAATTCGTGAAAGTCTTTTCCACGCGGGAAGACGCGGCGGACGACGGCTGGCGCGGAGAGTATTTCGGCAAAATGATGCGCGGCGCTTGCATCACCTATTCCTATTTCCCCGATGAAGACCTCTATGCCGTCCTCGAAGAAACGGTGCGCGCGCTCCTTGCCGCGCAAGACCGAGAAGGACGCATCGCCACCTACCCGATCGAACACGAATTTTGCGGCTGGGATCTTTGGTGTCGAAAATACGTCCTCGTGGGCTGTCTTTATTTTTACGACATCTGCAAAGACGCCGCTCTTCGCGAAGACATCCTCAGCGCGATGAAACGGCACGCGGACTATATCCTCGAGCGGATCGGCGACGGAAAGCTCTCCGTGCTGGATACGAGCGTATGGTGGGGCGGGCTGAATTCCTCCTCCATCCTCGAGCCCATCGTCGAGCTTTATAAAAAGAGCGGCGAGCCGCGTTATCTCTCTTTCGCGGAGTACCTCATTCGAGAAGGCGGGTGTAAGGACGGAAATCTCCTTGACGCAGTCAAAGAAGGCGCCCTCCTTCCCCACGAATACCCCACCACGAAAGCCTATGAGATGATGTCTTATTTCGAGGGCGTCCTCGCTTATTACGAAGTCACGGGGAAAGAGGAATATCTCCGTCTCACGGAGGCATTTGCGGACGCAGTCTTTGAAAATGAGATCACGGTCATCGGCTGCGCGGGCTGCAAGTCGGAACAATTCAATCATTCCGTGGAAAAAGAGAGCGAGCCCGTCCCCGATAAGACCATCATGCAAGAGACTTGCGTCACCGTCACCTGGATGCGGCTCCAAGAGCGTCTTCTCCTCGACACGGGCGACGTCGCCTATGCCGACAGAATGGAGACCTCGGCTTTGAACGCGCTTTACGGCGCCGTGAATCTTTATCAAAACGAACAATTCTGCAAGGAAGAGAATGCCTTGCTCCCCGGCGTGCCTTTCGACAGTTACAGTCCCCTCGTCGCGCAGCCGCGCGGCGTCGGCATCGGCGGATATAAGAAATTCGCCGACGGCGGATACTACGGCTGTTGCGCCTGCATCGGCGCGGCGGGAACGGGGCTTTATCCCCTTTCCTCCGTCTTAAAATCCGAAAGCGGATATCTTTTCCTCTTCTATGAGACGGGGAAGATCGATCTCGATGGCGCAGAGGCAGAGGCGCTCTACGATCCGACGGAAGGGAAATACACCCTCGCGATACATGAAGGCGGAGGGTCTTGCCCCGCCATCACATTCCGCTTGCCCTCTTGGGCGAATGCGCCCACCCTTACGCTGAACGGGAAGGACGTCCCCCTCGATCCCTCGACAAGGCTCTTTTCGGCAAATGCCCTTCGAGACGGCGACATCCTCGTTTTCGACTTCTCCCCCTCTCTCCGCGCATTGGAGCGAAAAGGAAAAGCGGCATTCTTCTACGGACCTTACGTGCTTGCCCGCGATGAAGGAAAAGAAAGCGGAAAGATCAAGTCCAAGATCTCGCTTTCCGCCCTTTCCTATCAAACGGAAGCTCACGAAGAGGGAGAGACCATTCGCCTCCGCCTCCATTCCGAGACGGGCGAGATCCTCCTCACGGACTATGCTTCTTGCGGAAAGCATTGGGATCGCCCGAGAAATCGCATCTCGGTCTGGCACACCGTCCGCTGAAAAATCTTCCCATATTTCCGTATTTTTTAAAATAAAAACACAGTTTCGAACTTGTGGAATATTCCACTTGTTTCTATCATTTTTCGTCAAAAGCACGCATTCATTTGGCAAATTGCCGCATAATATGCTATACTTCGTGCATCAAGAAAAGATCCGATCGTCAGACGCAGCCCATTATCCGGAGCCAAGCGACGCTTGACGACAAGATCTCGCCCATAGGAGCATATATGCCGTATATCATCGGAGGTCTTGCCCTCCTTGTCATCCTCATCATTCTCATCATCGCCACCCGCCGCAAAGACCTCGGCGCCATAGGCGAAAAGAAAGTCGAAAAAGAGCTGGATAAGCTCTCGCTCTCCCCTTCCTACGTCTTCAACGATTATTACCTCATCCCCCACGAAGACGCCTCCGTGCAGATCGACCATATCGTGGTCTGTCAAAAGGGCGTCATCGTCATCGAGACCAAGAATATCTCCGGCGATATCTACGGCTCGGCGGGGGAAACCTATTGGAAGCAAAGCCTCGCGCGCGGCAAGATCACCCACGAGCATCACAATCCCGTCCTGCAGAATCGTACGCACGTAAAATGCCTCTCGAAAGCCTTGGAGCGTAACGTGAAATACATTCCTCTCGTGGTCTTCGTCCAAAACAACACCGACAAGATCAAGTCCGAAGGCGTCATCGGGCTGGATAAGCTCCTGCATTACATCGAGACCCTCCCCGACACAATGGGAAAAGCCGCCGTGGAAGAGATCACGGACATCCTGACGGAGAAGAACGCAAAAGGCAAGATCAGCAAGCGTAAGCACATCAAGAACGTTCGCCGCAGACATAAAAACTGAGGCGAACGCTTAAGCGAAAACGCCGACCCCGAAAAGCGGATCGGCGTTTTTCTTTTACATACGAGAAACGTCGGATTTCAGAAAGAATAAAGCGCCATGCCGAGTCCCGCGGCGATCAAGATCAGCAGAATGGGCGAAGCCTTTTTCTTGAGCCCCCATTTAAAGAGCGCCCCCACGCCGCAGAGCGCGGCGAGGATCACAAAAGGTTTATAATCGAGTGAATAGCCGCCGGAGACCGTCGTCACCCCGAAGAAGACTTTCAGCCCCATCGTGAGCGCCGTGGCGAGGATCAACGCCGCGACGGCGGGTCGAACGCCCGTAAGAAAGCCCTGCACGCCTTTATACCGCATAAAATTCTTTAAGACGGACGCGATAACGAGGATGATGAGAAAAGCGGGCAAAACGACGCCCAGCGTGGCAAGGAACGCCCCGAGCACGCCGCCCTGCGACGCGCCGATAAAGGTCGCCATATTGACGGCGATGGGACCCGGCGTGGACTCGGACACCGCGATGAAATTCATGATCTCCTCTTCGGTCAAAAAACCGTAAGAAAGCATCGCGTCGCGTATGACGGAGATCATTCCGTATCCCCCGCCGAAGGAGACGACGCCGATCTCGAGGAAGATGAGGAAAAGCTTCAGATAGATCATTTCTCTCCCTCCTCTTCTTCGGGCGCTTGCCTTTGCGCTTCATCGAGAAGGTCGCCTTCCGACGCCTTTTCCTCCTCTCTCTGCGCCTCCGATTGCCGCGCGTCGATCGCCTCGGCTTCTCCTTCTTCCCCCGAGACGGGAGAAAGCGGCTCCTCGCCTTTTTTGCGCGCGCGCATCACCCCGAAGAAATAAAGCGCGACGCCGACGACGCCGCAGATCAGGATATAAAAGACCGTGGAAAAACGAACGGCAAAGATGGAAAGCGTCACGAACGAAAGGAAGACCAAAGCAAAAAGCGTCACGGAAAGCGGGGTCTTTTTCAGCCCCTTCAAAAGCTTGATCCCCGCGGAAGCGATGAGATACACCACGGCGACCTGTATGCCGCGGAAAGCATATTGCACGAGGGTGAATTCGAGGAATTTATCAAAGACGAGGGAGATGGCGAAGATGATGCAAAAAGAAGGCAGACAGACCGCCAACGTGGCGAGAAAGGAGCCGAGCACGCCCGCCACCTTATAACCGATATACGTGGCGGTATTGACGGCGATGGGACCCGGCGTGGACTCCGCCACGGCGAGGACGTCGAGAAACTCCGTCTTCTCCAGCCATTTTTTGCGTGAAACGAATTCATCCTCAAGGAGCGCGATCATAGCATAGCCTCCGCCGAAAGTGAAGGCTCCGATCTTCAAAAAGCTGAGAAATAACTGTAAAATTTTCGGTAAAGGTTTCCTCATCCCCGCTCCGCGCTTTTTCTTACAGTATACCGCGAAAGGCGGCGAAAATCAAGCGCGGATCAGGTCAAGATAATGCGAAGCGTGAGATACGCCGCGTAAACGGCAATGAGCGCAATGCCCTGCCAACGATGGAATTTCTTCGTGATGAGCATCGGCACGATCGCGATGAGGGAGAGACCCAAACAGAAAGGAAGGTCGAGAAGGAGCGCCTCACGCGGCACGACGAGCGCCCCGCCCGAGACCATCGCGCAGATCGGCAGGATCATCGTGATGTCGAGGATATTCGCGCCGATGATATTGCCCACGGAGATGGATGCTTTTTTCTTGATGATGGCGGAGATCGTCGTCACCAACTCGGGAAGCGAAGTCCCGATCGCCACGAGCGTGACCGCGATGATGCCCTCGGACACGCCTGCGAGAAGCGCGAGCTGCTGGCCGTAACGGACGAGGAGCTCCGCGCCGCCCACGATGCCCGCGGCGCCGCCGAGAAATTTCAAAATATTGATGATAACGGTCTTTTTATCCTTTGCGACGGGCTTTTCCTCTTCCTCCGCTTCCGCTTTTTCCGAAGCGACGTTCGCAGTCATTTCCACGGTAGCGCCCGTGCTCTCCGCCGTGATGGGATGCTTGATCGCGCGCAATGCGGTGATGACATTCTCCGCGACGAAGACGATGAAAAGCTCGAAGACCACGAGCCCGAGCCCGACGCTCAAAGTGTGAAGCCCGCTTTCATTCACCGCGCCGCCGAAGCAGGCAAGGAAAAGATTCAGCACCGCGACGACGAGGACGGCGGACTTAAACCAATATTCTTTCCGATTGATCTTCCCGGGCATGCAGATAAGCGAGATCGCCATGATGAGCCCAAGATTCGCCACCACGCTGCCGACGGCGTTCCCGACTGCGATCTCTACGCTGCCGCTCACCGTCGCGATGATGGAGACGATGAGCTCGGGAAGCGTGGTCGCGACGGAGACGATGGTGGCGCCGACGAGAAGCGGGGGGATCCCCGACACTTCGGCGATCCAAGACGCCGCATCCACAAAGAAATCGCCGCCTTTCACGATCAAGGCGATGCCCACAAGCAATAAAACGATCGCAATAAAGATTTCCATATCTTCTCCTTTTCCCGAAGCCTCCCATTAAAAAAGACTTCGGTGAAATTACGCAAATAATTTCGCCAAAGTCTTGCAATTCGAGGCTCACCAGACGCAACGCGCGACAGTGCTGTTGGCTTTGCCACACCCGAAGGTGCCTGCTACTCCCTAAGGACATTTTTTATGATAGCATATTCTCCCGAAAAAGTCAATGCCTTTTTATTCGAGCTCGATCCGATACTCCCCACGGAAGGTCTTCCCTTTCTCATCCGTGTAGTCGATCCTGACAAGGATCGCCGTGGTCTCCGCAAGGATGACGTCACTCTCCGTCTCCTCGCCGTTCGTGATGAGCACGAAGCTTAATGTCTCTGCCGTCGGCGTCACGGTGACGCTGTCACCATTCGTGAAAGCAAAGAGGAAGTCCTTTTCCGTGAGATCTTCCACCGCTTCCCCTTCGAAATAAGAGGTCTTCACCTCACTGCCTTCCGCAAGCTCGACAGCGTCCAATTCTCTCGCGTCGTCAAGGACGTCCACCCTGTATTCCGCCACCGGATCGCCGCGATAAAGGACATGCAGGGCGACCGTCTCCATCGTGAGAACGCTCTCCTCCGCCGTGAGGTCCTCCGCCGTGAGATCGCGCGTCCGCCCGCTTGAGAAGGTCACGGATAATGCAAGATCCGTAAGGTCCGGAGCGTCGCCCGCGTTATAGATCTGCTTCGGATACTGCGTGATGAGCGAAGAGACGGGAAGATCTTTCTTGACCTCGACGGCGATGTCGAGGGTGATATCGGGATAAGAAGTGAGCCAAATGCGCACGCTTTCTTGTCCCAAGGAAAGGGGCTCGTCCGAAACAGAGAAATTCTCCTTCGTCGGCACGACCTCGGAAGAAACGCCGTCGAAGGTCACGTAAAGCGAAGGGATGGACTCCACGTCGAAAGGCTCGTAAGCATAGCATTCGACGGGCGCGTCATCCGCGCAAGACAGCGCCGTCGGAAGATGCGTTTGCACGGTCAAAAGGAGCGAGCAAGTGCGCACAATGCCCCATTCTTTATAACGCACGAGAAGCTCTGCGTCGTCCTTATGGATGGGCGCGACGTATGCGCTCCCGTCCGCTCGCACGTAAGAGAGGACTTCCTCTTCCAGATCCACGCTGTCTCCGTTATCATAGAAAGCGGTGACCACCATGCCCCGAGAGTCGAAATTCTCATCCACGTAATACGTCGTCTTCGAGGGCGGCGTGGTGATCTCGATGGCGGTGAGCGCCCTTGTCCGCACGCCGACGGCGACGGAAGCGCGCTTGCCGCGATAATTGATATTGACCGTCTCCGTCTCCGCCGTCAAGACCTCCGGCGTGACGACATACGCGTTTGCGGAGAGCTCGGACGAACGACCGTTTGAAAAATGAGCGGTGACTTTCAATCCCTCCGTGGAAAAACGCTCTCCTTCGATATAATCCTTCTTCACCGCCGAATCATCGATCTCGAGCGAGAGGACGGCAGGCAGGACCACTTCGATCTGCAAGGTCGCGGAAAAAGACTTCCCTTTCTCCGTATAAACGAGGATGGCAGTCTGCGTCCCGAGCGCCTCATAGTCCACGCCCGTGATCTCGAGCTCGGACATCGAAAGGGTCTTCGCATCGCCGTTCTTATAAGAAACCGTGATCTCTCCTCCCGTCAGATCGAGAGAGGTCCCTTGCTCCACCCGAAGAGAGGTGGGCTCGGAAAGGACTTTGATCCCGACCGGCGCGGACGAACACCCGACGGTGAGCGCCGTTAAGAAACAAATAAGAATGACGAGAGAAAGAAAACAGAGTTTTTTCATATCTCCATTATAACGAAAATCCCCCTCTTCGTCAAGATAAGACAGAAAAGCGAGAAGAGAAAGCCTTTCGCGCGCCCGTTTGGCCTCACGATCCCTTGACAGTCTCTCAGACGCGAACTATAATAGCAGAAGAGGTGATATTATGAAATACGTAGTATTTTTAGGCGACGGAATGGCAGACACCCCCGTGGAAGCATTGGAGGGTAAGACGCCTTTAATGGTGGCGAAGAAAGAAAATATCGACGCGCTTGCGCCCTTCAGCGAGGTGGGTCTCGCGAAGACGGTGCCGGACGGAATGAAGCCGGGCAGCGATACGGCGAATCTCGCCGTGATGGGCTACGATCCGAAGCATTGTTATTCGGGACGTTCCCCGCTCGAAGCTTTAAGCATGGGGCTGGAGCTCGCGGAGACCGATATCGCCGTGCGTTGTAATCTCGTCACGCTTTCCGACGAAGAAAACTATGCGGACAAGAAGATGATCGACTATAGCGCAGGCGAGATCTCGACGGAAGAAGCGCGCGAGCTCATCGATTACGTCAATCGGAATCTCGGAGACGAACGCCTCTCCTTTCACGGCGGGATCAGCTATCGTCATTGCCTCATCGTGCATAACGCGGAGACGGGCTCGACGCTGACGCCCCCGCATGACATCACGGGCAAAAAGATCAAGCGTCATCTCCCGAGCGGGAAGCTCGGAGACCTCTTCCTCGATCTCGAGAAGAAGTCTTATGATCTTTTGAAAGATCATCCCATCAATGTAAAACGCATCGCGGAAGGGAAAAACCCCGCGAATTCCGTTTGGTTTTGGGGCGAAGGCACCAAGCCCTCCATTCCCGATTTTTATGAGAAAAACGGCATCCGCGGCGCGGTCATCAGCGCGGTGGATCTCCTGAAAGGCATCGGCAAAGGCGCGAATATGGAAGTCATCGACGTCCCCGGCGCGACGGGAAATATAAACACCGATTTCGCCGCGAAAGGGAAAGCCGCGATCGAGGCTTTAAAACGTTTGGATTACGTATACATCCACGTAGAAGCGCCCGATGAATCGGGTCATCAAGGCAGTTTGAAGGATAAGATCGCTTCGATCGAGAAGATCGACGCCGAGATCGTGGGTCCTGTCCTTGCTTATCTCAAGGACTGCGGCGAAGCGTATCACGTCCTCGTCTGCCCCGATCATCCCACCCCCCTTGCCACACGCACGCATTCCGCGGATCCCATTCCCTATCTCCTTTATAAGAGCGATCACGAGATCCACAGCGGCGTGGATCGTTATGACGAAGAGACGGCGCGCTCCACGGGCATCTTTACGGAAGAAGGCTTCCACCTCATCGATAAAATGCTTTCGGACACCTCGGAAGGACATATCGAAGGGCTCACGCCCGACCTCGTGACCTTCGGAGACGGCAGCGAAGCCGCCCTCAAGGAAGAAGAC